>CANQYG010000031.1 GCA_947628015.1 uncultured Clostridia bacterium | reverse complement strand
TTTAAAGTAGAAATGTTTCCTTTTTTGAAGTCTTATATCAATTTTTAATTTAGTATAGTATTTACTTAATTTTTGCACTTTTTTTCAAGTGCATACATAATATATCAAATGTTTATTAAAGTGTCAATAACTTTTTTAAAATTTTTGTCAAAATTTTATTTGAATGTAAAATATAGACAAAAAATGTCTATATTCTATTTATCATTATAATTCATTTCTTCTTCTTTTAGTTGTTCATATATTCTTTGATATTCATAATTAGCTTCTTTATCAAATATTATTGATTTAGATTTATAAAGAGCTATTAACTCTTCCAGCCCATTTTCAATAGCCTCTTTCAAATTATTAGGATAAGACATTATTTTTTGATGATATTGATATTCTAATCGGTCTAATACTTTATATTCACCATCTGGGAATATTCTAAGATCTAAATCATAATCTATATATTTCACAGTTTTTTCTTCTAGTATAAATGGACTAGCTATATTACAATAATAAGAAATTCCTTCTTTTTTAAGTTGAGCTATTACATTATACCAACGATTTTTAAAATAATACATTATAGCTGGCTCTTTAGTTTTCCAACTTATTCCTTCAGACCTAGTTACTAAAGTTTTTTTATTTCCAAATACTATATAATCTTTTTTTATGTCTAAAACTATAGCTTCTTGCCATTGACGATGGGCTTTTCTATTATGTTTATAACACATGATTTGATATTTATCTCCAACACATATCTTATACATTAGAATCCTTCTTTCTAATTTTTTATATTATACCATATTTTGAAAATAAGACAAAAACAGGAAAAAATTATTTTCCCGTTAAGTAATCAAGAGCTTTTTTTAATTGATTATCATTTTCTCTAGTAGGATTATTTTGATATTCTTCACTAGCCTTTTCTTCGATATTTGGTCTAACTCCAATTCCTTCAATCCACTTATTTTTAACTGTCAACCATTTTTTAGTTGTAAATTTATATTCACTACCATTATCTAATTTATATAATTCTTGAACTGTTCCTTTACCAAAACTGGAAGTACCTATAATTTCAGCTCTTTTATTTTCTTTTAAAGCACTACTAAATAATTCTGAACCTCTAGCACTACTTTCATCTTGCAATATTACTACTGGATATTTTTTAGGATTAGATTCTTCTGAGTAAAATTTTGTTGTTTCCCCTTTATTGTCAATTTGATAAATTATTTTTTTATTATCCAAAAATAATGAAGCTATTTTGTAAGCACTTTGTAATGTTCCGCCATTATTACCTCTAAGGTCGATAATACATGATTTCATTCCTTTTTGTTCTAATTCTTCTAATTGTTGTTTTAATATTTCATAGGTGTTATTTGAAAAATTACCTAATTCAACATAACCAATTTTATTATTTTCATCAATCATTTCACTACTGACACTCGGTATTATTATTTTATCTTTGGCTATTTGGATTGTTTGTTCTTTACCATCACGTGATATTATCAATTCTATTTTTTCATTAGTATTTTTTATAATTCCACTAAGATCACCAGTTGTCTTATCTGATAAATTTATCCCATTAATACTAATTATTTCATCATCTATTTGAAGTCCTTCTTTAAAAGCCGGAGTATTTTTTATTACTTCAGTTACCATCATTTTATCATTTATTTTGGTTACTTCTATACCTATTCCTTCATATTCTCCTTCTAAATTATAGTTAAAAGTATCTGTATCATCAGCCGTTATAATTCCCGCATAATTATCATTAAGAGATTGTAATAATCCCTCCATAGAATTATCTAAAGCTTGTCGCCAATCAATATTTTTATAGTAGTTTTCTTTAATATTTTGATATTCATCAATAAATTTTCTTAAATACTTATCTTTAGCTACAATAGAATCTCGATATTGCATTTTATAACATACATAATATCCCATCAATAAACTTATTATACAAGTAGATACTAATAGAAAAACAACTTCTATTATTGGACTTTCTTTTTTAGTTTCTTTTTTAATAGTTTCCTGTTGTTTTTCAATTTTAACTTTTTCTTGCTTTGATTCTGTTTTAGATTTTTCTACTTTTGACGGTGCTTTTTTTATTTTAGTATTTACTTTTTCGGTTTTTGTCTCCTTTTTACTTTTTATCATGTTTTTTTTAGTAGCTGTCGTTTTAGTATTTTTTTTGGTTTCTTTTTCATTTTTTGCCATATTATCACCTATTTTTAATATAACACAATCTTTTTTAGTTGTCTATTTATGTTTTAATTTTTAACATTATTTGACAAAAAAATAGTAAACTATTATGTCTACTATTTAGTATTCTCTTTAGCTTCTTCTAATAACTCTTGTAGTTCTTCTTCTATTTCATCAGCATTTTCATAAGTTTCATCTATTTCGCCATCTTTTACTTTTATTAAAGTTGTACCACTAAATTTAATATCATCATCAAAATTTGATTCTTCTAATGAATTAAAATCTAAATCTTTTTGTTTTATCATTCTAGCAAGTTCTCTTGTTGTTATAACACAATCAACATCTCTTAACCCATCTTCTTCCATCTCAGGTCTTGTAATTTCATATTTTTTAGCAATACAAGGCATTATTGATACTACAAAAATTTTGCTAGGATCAACATTTAATTTTTTCGCATAATATGATTTTAAAATCGCTCCAAACATTTGATGAGGTGATTTACAAGAAGATAAATGTGAAAGTTCATCTGGAAAATTCTTTTCTGCAAATCTAACCCAAGCTGGGCAACAAGATGTAATCATTGGAAGAGTTTTATTTCCTTGAACTCTATCTATAAACTCATTAGCTTCTTCCATTATTGTAAAATCTGCTCCTGTATTTGTATCAAATACTTTATCAAAGCCAAGTCTTTTTAGAGCTGTTACCATTTTTCCTTCTGAATTATATCCAAGCTCTTCTCCAAATTCTTCTCCTAAGCCTGCTCTTACTGCTGGAGCAGTTTGTGCAATCTTTATTATATCTTTATCATATAGCTTTTCCCATAATTTTTCTGTGTCATCTTTTTCGTGTAAAGCACCTGTTGGGCAAGATTCAATACATTGACCACAAAATACACAATTAGAATCATTTAAGCTTATATCTCCTGCTGTTGAAATACACGAATCAAAGCCTCTACCCGTACAATCTATTGCTCCAATTTCTTGAACTTTTTTGCAAGTACTTACACATCTTCTACATAATATACATTTCTTGAAATCTCTAACAATTGAAGGTGATTTATCATCAACAACATTTTTAGTTTTTTTACCATCATATTTTACATTTTGAACATTGTATTTTATTGCTAGTGCTTGAAGTTCACAATTTCCAGACCTAATGCAAGTTAAACAATCTCTATGATGATTTGATACTGTTAGGTCCAAAACCATTTTCCTTGCCTCAACAACATCTTTAGAATGAGTATGAACAACCATCCCTTCTTCTACTTTTTGTATGCAAGATGTAGCAAGTCCTCTTCTTCCTTCGACCTCAACTACGCACATTCTGCAATCACCGTTTTCATTTATGTCCTTTAAAAAGCATAGTGTTGGAATATCAATATTAGCTTTTCTTGCAGCTGATAAAATAGTTGTGCCTTCTTCTACTTCTACATTTACATCATCTATAACTAAATGAATCATCTTCTTTTCTTCCATATATTCCTCCTATCCTATTGCCTTAAAAGGACATTTTTGCAAACAAGTTCTACATTTAATACATTTACTTTGGTCAATTTCGTGTACTTTTCCTGGTTCTCCAGATATAGCTGAAACTGGACAAGCTTTTTTACACAAATCACAGCCTTTGCATTTTTCTTTATCTATTACAATTTGTGTTAGTTCTTTACACTCTTTTGCTCTACATTTTTTATCAATAATATGTTCTTTATATTCATCTTCAAAATATTTCATTGTACTTAATACTGGGTTTGGTGCAGTCTGTCCAAGTCCACAAACAGATGCTTTTTTAATTCCTAAGGCTAAATTTTTCAAATTAGTTAAATCCTCTTCTTTTGCTTTTCCTTCACATATTTTTTGAAGAAGTTCTAACATCCTTTTTGTTCCAATTCTACAAGGTGTACATTTTCCACAAGACTCACTAACAGTAAACTCAAGATAGAATTTAGCAATATTAACCATACACTTGCTATCATCCATAACAATAAGTCCACCTGAACCCATCATTGAATCAATATTTGAAAGTGATTCATAATCAATAGGTGTATCTAAGTGTTCTTCTGGAATGCAACCTCCTGAAGGCCCACCAGTTTGAGCAGCTTTAAATTTTCTTCCATTAGGTATTCCTCCACCAATATCAAAAACAATTTCTCTTAAAGTTGTTCCCATTGGTACTTCAACTAATCCAACATTATTTACATCTCCACCTAAAGCAAATACTTTTGTTCCTTTAGATGTTTCAGTTCCAATAGATGAATACCATTTAGCACCATTTAAAATGATTCTTGTTATATTAGCATAAGTTTCAACATTATTTATTAAAGTTGGACAACCCCAAAGCCCACTATGTGCTGGATAAGGAGGTTTTAATCTAGGCTGACCACGCTTTCCTTCTATTGACTCTAAAAGTGCTGTTTCTTCTCCACAAACAAAAGCTCCAGCTCCAAGTCTAATTTCTAAGTCGAAATTAAAGTCAGTTCCCATAATTTTTTTGCCAAGAAGTCCATAACTTTTTGCTTGTTTTATAGCAACTTCTAATCTATGTACTGCAATTGGATATTCTGCTCTTACATAAATATATCCCTTATTTGCACCAACTGCATATCCTGCAATTATCATTGATTCTATTACGCAATGTGGATCACCCTCTAAAATACTTCTATCCATAAAAGCTCCTGGATCACCTTCATCAGCATTGCAAACAACATATTTTTGTTTTGCTTCTTCTATTTTAACAAAAGACCATTTTTTCCCTGTAGGAAATCCTGCTCCACCACGTCCTCTTAAACCTGAATCAGTTACTTCTTTTATAACATCATCTTGAGACATTTCTTTTAAAACTTTTTCTAAAGCTTTGTAACCATCAAAAGCTAAATATTCATCAATATCTTCTGGATTAATTACACCACAATTTTTAAGAGCAATACGTTTTTGCTTTTTGTAGAAATCTAAGTCATTTAATCTTTCTACCATTTTGCCAGTTACATCTTTGCAAAGAAGTCTTTCTACTCTTTCACCTTTTATAATGTCTTTTTCAATTATCTCTTCGCAATCATCAGGTGTAACCATTGAATAAAATGTATTTTCAGGTCTTATTATAACAATTGGTCCTTTAGAGCAAATTCCAAAACAACCTGTCATAATTGCTCTTACATTTGTTAATTTTTTCTTCTTTATAATTTTATTAAAATTATTCAAAATTTCAGGAGATTTAGACGAAGTACAACCAGTTCCGTGACATACTAAAATGTGTTTTTCTCTTATATCTAAATTAGTATTCACTCTTAACTCTAATTCTTTTCTTTTTTCTTCTCCGATTTTATGAAGTTCTTCTATAGTTTTCATTTTAATATTTATAATCCTTTTTATATTGTTCTTTTCATGTCAATGTTTTATTATGGATTATTTCTCCTTTCCTTAATCTTTTTTCATATATTCATCTATTACTTCATCCAATTTTTTAACTGTTGCTTTGCCATACACTTCATTATTAATTGTAAAAACTGGTGCTAAGCCACAAGCTCCAACACATCTAGTTGAGTCTAATGAAAACTTTCCATCTTTGCTTGTTTCTCCTTCTTCTAATCCAAGCTTTTGCTTTGCTCTTTCTAATATAGCTTTTGAACCTTTTACAAAACAAGCTGTACCTAAACATACAGAAACATTATATTTTCCTTTAGGTTTTGTTGTAAATCTTGAATAAAATGTTACTACTCCATATATTTCTGCAACTGGAATGTCTAAATATTCTGATATTTCCATTTGAGAAACTTGTGGAATATATCCAAATTTACTTTGAACTTCCTCTAAAATCATAATTAAGTAATCTTTAGATTTTTTAAATTTTGATAAAATTTCTTTAGTTTCTTTTCTGACTTTTTTGTCCATACAATTTTCCATTTGTATTCTCCCTTCTTATCTAAAGTATATTTATATATTATAAAAAAATTAATTAACTTATTATTTTTTTCATTATGTAAATATCAAAAGCATAATAAAAATCTAGAATGATTATATCAAACTAGATTTTTTTATACAATATATAAAAAATTTTAAACCTATATAAAAAATTTAAAAGCTATTTTAAATACAATAACACTCTAAATGTATCAAAAAAGTTCTCACAAGCCGCGTGATCATTATATCGAGCACTCCCCCCTTTTGCTTTTCCATAAAAACTCTCTCCTCTTCTTGTACAAACATGGGATGTCAGAACATCACCAGACGGAAAACAGCTCTCAGTCGTCCATTCAAAACAATTTGTAGCTAAATCATAAATGTTACAAACCTTGTCAAGTGAATCTGATTTTCTATCACCTGTATTCTCAACTTCTGATATTCCGTTAATACTCTTTTTTGAATATAATTTGTCATTAGAAAATTTTTGAATAAAAACAATTGCAGTATCCCACGCATAACTATTGATTAAATCGCTAGCACAAAAATTATTTTTTTCATACATTTTATAAGACGCCTCTGCTGCAGCTGGCTGTGATATACAATTCCACAACATTCCATCTGTTATAACTTCTTCGTTACTTGATCTTGGTTTTCCTTGTGATTGCTTACTATATGGTATATTTCCATCTTTATATACAGCTTCATATCTTGCTATATAATATCCCCCTTTTTCTTTAACTTTCATTATAAATTCTGATAAGTTTCTTGCCGTTGTATTTTTTCCACCTTTAACCTGTTTCTCTCCCACTCTATACTTCGATTCTTCGTTATAATATAATTGTATAGGAATTTCTCCTCCAAAATCATCAGCAACTTGTTTTAGTTCTTCTTTTCCTTGTTTATTAAAATCATATCTTCCAAGTTTTATTGTTGTTGTCGTTCCATCTTTATTTTTAATTTTTCCTACTGGTATCCATACAAATTGATTACCATCCTCATCTTGAATTACTACACCATCTTGTACATTTGGTCTACCATCTCCTGAATAATTATATTCTACATTTTGCTGCCCATTTCTAACTACTATAAATTCTGCAGGTATTGTTATTTTATTTCCATAAGCATCAGTTACATCTTGATTTTCGTTTTTACTTTCTTGACCAATTAAATTTGCTAATGGATTTTCTCGTTTTCCGCCATTTTCTATTTCCTCATGTAAAAAATTTAATTTTTCTTCTTCTTGTTCTTGAGCTTCTTTATATTTTTCTTCTGCTTGCTTAGCCTTTGTTATTATACCTTGATTTCCTAATGTAAAAGCAACTGTTGTCCCAGCAAGTATTAGCAATATAATAATTGTTACAACTAGCGCTATTAATGTAATTCCCTTTTCTTTTAATTCCTGCTTTTTCTTATTTTTTAATTGTAAATTAACATTTTCTTGTATTTCCTTACATTTCATTTGTTTTATTCCTCCATTTTCACATTATGTTATTTTTATTAAGGTAAAAACTTAATAAAAAAGTAAAAAATCTTATAGTTAGCTTATTATAAGCTTTCTATAAGATTTTTCATTTTATTTTTTATTATTTTATAATAATATTTTTAATTTTTACTTTCTTGATTTTTTCTTTATACTATGCTATATTTTTAATATAATAATTTTTATTAAGTTTTTACCTTAATAAAATTTTATATAATTTTTCCACCACCTACTACAATATCATCTATATACATTACAGCAGATTGACCGAGGAGTTATCCTTGCCTGTGGTTCTTCAAATTTTAGTTTTATTTCATTTTTATTAATTTTAATTGCTTTAGCCTTAGCTTCTTGAGTAGAATATCTTGTTTTAACATTAACGTCTATTTCTTCATTTATATCATCAAAAAGCAATAAATTTACATCATTAATTATAACTTCATCTTTATATAAATTCTCTTTTGTACCAACTATTACTCTATTTTTTTCTTTATCAAAACCAGTTACAAATAAAGGTTCTTTATAAGATATTCCAAGACCTTTTCTTTGACCAATAGTATAATTGTAAAGCCCTGTATGTTTTCCAAGTATTTCACCTTTTTCATTTACAATGTCTCCAGATTTTGGCTTTAATGTAGAATTTTCTTCTAAAAATTTTTTATAATTTCCATCTGGAATAAAACATATATCTTCACTATCTGGTTTGCTTGCAACTGAAAGATTATGTTCTCTTGCAATTTTTCTTATTTGTTCTTTATCTTCATATTCAGCTAACGGAAATAAAATATATTGTAATAAATTTTTTGGTATATTCCATAAAACATAACTTTGATCTTTGCTCAATGATTTTGATTTTTTTAAAACCCATCTATTATACTTATCACTATATTCTGTTTTAGCATAATGACCTGTTGCAATATATTTGCAATCTAATTCTTTAGCCTTTTCATACATTAGGCCAAACTTCAAATATTTGTTACATTCAATACAAGGATTTGGTGTTCTGCAGCTTGAATAACAATTAATAAAATCATCTATAACATATTTTTTAAATTCATCTTTTCCTTCTAATATATAGTGCATTATTCCTAATTTAGAACATATACTTTTTACGTCAATATAATTGCAACAAGCACTATTTGAAAATAAATTCAAAGTAGTTCCTATTACTTCATATCCTGCTTCTTTTAAAAGAATAGCTGATACTGAACTATCAACTCCCCCACTCATTCCTAGTAAAACTTTTTCCATATTATTTTTCCTTTATTTATTATCTTTTCTTCTTGCACAAGTAATACATCTTTGATTATTTATATCATATCCACATTCTAAACTTGTAAGACCAAGCTCTTTATGAGTATATTTTGCAATTTTATTTAATGTATCATCACTTAAAACTGTTTTTATAGCTTTTGCCTCTTCTTCTGCATTTATTTCAGTAGCTCCAATTATTTCTTTTAAAAATAATTTAACAATATCATTTGCCTCTATTATTTTTTGTGCAATTTTTTCTCCCTCATTAGTTAGTTCAATCTCACCATAAGGTTCATAATTAATTAATCCAATTTGTTTTAAAGAATTAATTGCACTATTTACACTTGCTTTTGTTTTATTTAATTTATTTGCAATTTCTGTAACTCTAATTTCATTTTTTGTATTTTTTAATATGTAAATTGTTTTTAAATATTCTTCTTGACTGTTAGAAAGTTCCATTTTTCCTCCAATTTGTTAGTATCATCTAACATTATATAATTTTTATAATTGCTTTGTCAACATAATATTAAAATAAATATTGGCTTACAATAAGAACAGTCAAAGACTAAATAATCTTTGACTGGATTACATTTAGTTCAGTATAAAATACTGGATTACAATGTTTTGTTAATTTAATTATACCATATTTATTGATATCGTCAATTTTTATTGTCACTTTAATGTTTGATAATATTGTTTAAACCTTATTAAGTTTTTTATTTCTTGATTCATTACTCATCTTCCTTAAATATGCTATTTGTTATTATAATACATTAATACTAATTGCTAATATAAAAAATAAAATGCATTTATTTTTTTACTTCTCATACACCTAAATTGTAAAGTTTTTACAAAAAATACTAGACATTTTATTTCAAATATATTATTATATTTGTATAAATCAAAAGATAATTATAGGAGGATTATACAATGATAAATTTAAGAAGATTTATAATAGTAATTTTGTTACTTTCTTTTATATTAACAATATTTAGTGTAACTTCTTTTGCTACAAATATTAATATGAACCTTACACAAGAACAAAATGTAATAAGCAGACAAAATACAATAAGTGATATAGAAAATAATACTAATATTCAAGATGAAACATCTTCTTTAATAAATAGCACATCTTCAAATACAACATTAAATACAAATACTGTAGCTACTGTACAAACTGTAGAGCAATTTGAAGATACTACTTCAGGTTTTGATATAACAAATGTTATAAATATTTTACTTCTTGCAGTTGGTTTAGTTATAATCTTACTTGCTGTAGCTATTTTAATTAGATTAAAAAAATAATATAATTTATAAATACCACGTCCGTGTAGACGTGGTATCTTTTCTATAAAAATGTTTTTAATATTATGAAAATATTTATTCATCTTTCAAATATTTTTCCCAATCCATAAAAGTATGTCCAAATTTTTTAGTTTCTGCTTAAATAATTTTTATATATTATCCATTTTATAAAAGATTTCATTTAAAGAACATACATTATTATCTTTTATATCATTTAATCCTTTTTGTAATTTTTCTTTTAAGTCTTTTTTGCTTTTTATTATTACACTCTCTGGAGCTTCTTTAGCTATATATGATAATTTTAAATATTCAATAAACTCCATAACTTGACTAGTAAGTTCTTCTGGTAGTGTATCTATTTCATCATATAATTTTTGTTTTTCTACAAACATATTAAATACCTCCAAAATCAATTTATATTATTATATCATCTTTTACTTTTAAAATCCACAATTTCAAGGATTTTTTAATTAATTTTACCATATATTCTTCGATTTTTACTAAAAATATATTACATACTATTTCAATATTTTTTAGATAATTTTAATTGTATTAATTTACTCTCTATTAGAATCTTTTAAATACCTTTCAATCTTTCTTTCTGATTCTTTTTTCTTTATATCTTCCCTTTTATCATAAAGCTTTTTACCTTTTCCAACTCCTAGCTCTAATTTTACAAAATTTCCTTTAAAATATAATTGAATAGGAATTAATGAATATCCTTTTTGTGATGTTAGACCAATTAATTTATTTATTTCCTTTTTATTTAATAAGAGTTTTTTTGGTCTTAATGGGTCTTTATTATATATATTACCAAAATCATAAGGACTTATATTCATTGAATATACAAATACTTCGCGATTTTTTTCTATTGTAGCATAGCTATCTTTTAAATTAACTTTTCCCGCTCTTATAGACTTAATTTCTGTACCAAATAAAACGATTCCTGTCTCTATTTTATCTATAATTTCGTAGTTATGATATGCAGTTGGATTTTTTGCAATTATATTATTTTGCATCTATAATTTACCTTTCTTCAATTATTACCATTTTTTATTATATTTCAATATATCATAATTTTCAAGAATTTTCACTAATTATAAATAATAATTTAAAAATATTTTATCTAAGAATATTTTAAAAAGCTCTAAGCAACTTACTTAGAACTTTTTTTGACTTTTATAACAACAGTTTTTATTCATCATCTACATCATTATTATCATCATTTTTTTGCATATATTTGCAAATTAAAATTATAACTACTATAATAATTATGATTAAGATAATCCATAGCCAAACAGATAAACTTATACCTAAAATTTTATTTTCTGATAAACTATTTCCTGATAATAAACCATCAGTTGTCATTGTATCTGTTGCATTTTTTGCATCTCCACCCATATCATTTAATGTTTGTGAATTTACTCCATTTTCTATCATATTTCCTTCTGTAGTCATTGTGTCATCTATCATATTTACACCATTGCTTACCATATCAGCACCATCTTTTACTGCATTTCCAACCATTTGACCACCGTCTTCTACTACATTTGCTGCATCACTTACAACATTTCCAACAACTCCACTGTCTTCTGTTGCAAAAGAAAATGTACTTAATAAACCAAAAATAAAAATTGATATGGCGGTTATTATTAATACTTTTTTAGTCATAATAAACCTCCTTTTGACGTTTTTCGTCATTTATATTTTTAACATTTTAAATTTTATTATGCGCTAAAAAAAAAATATCTTACTTGAAAATTTTTCGATTTTTTACAAAATTTTCTCATAAGATATTATTTTAATTTAAAAAATTAAATTTAAGCTTTTTCATTTGAGCCAAAAACATCTACAATTTTATGTTTTACAGTTTCTTTAATATAATCTCTTCCCAAACCTAAATATTTTCTTGGATCAAAAACTTCTGGATTTTCAGCAAAAGTTTTTCTAATTCCTGCTGTCATAGCAAGTCTTAAATCTGTATCAACATTTATTTTTGAAACTCCTCTTTTACTTGCTTCATGTAGCATTTCATCAGGTACCCCTTTAGCTCCTGCTAATGTTGCACCAAATTCATTGCATATTTGCACATATTCTGGTATTACTGTTGATGCTCCATGCAAAACTATTGGAGTATCTGGCAATAGTTCCTTTACTTTTTCAAGAATATCAAAACGAAGTTTAGCTTCACCTTTAAATTTATAAGCTCCGTGACTTGTTCCAATTGCAATAGCTAGTGAATCACAATTTGTTCTTTTTACAAACTCTAGTGCTTCTTCAGGATTTGTAAACATACTATCTTCTTCACTAACATTAACATTATCTTCAATTCCAGCAAGCTTACCAAGTTCAGCTTCAACTACAACTCCTTTACTGTGAGCATAATCTACAACTTGTTTTGTAAGTTCAATATTTTTTTCAAAATCATATTTTGAACCATCAAACATAACAGATGTATAACCACTATCTACACAAAGCTTACAAGTTTCAAAATCTGGACCATGATCTAAGTGAAGTGCAACTTCTACATCATGTTCTTCTAGTCCTGCTTCAATCATATGTTTTAAATAAGGAATTCTTGCATACTTTAGTGCGCTTGAAGATGTTTGAAGAATCACAGGTGAGCTTTCTTCTGCTGCAGCATCTAATATTGCTTGCACAAATTCCATATTATTTATATTAAATGCACCAATAGCAAATTTTTCTTCTATTGATTTTTTAAACATTTCTTTTGTCGTTACTAATGGCATAATTTTAAACCTCCTAAAATATAACTTAAGCTAAAAATAGAGGCTGTCAGACATTACTCTTTAGCCTCTTATTTTATCATTTAAACTTTTTTCCATAATATATCTAAGCCATCTTCTACAGTTTTGTCTTCAAATTTTTCTTTCTTATTCTTTTTTCCAGATTTACCATTTGTTTTCTTTTTAAATTCAACTTGAAGTTTATCTGTCCATAAAAATGCTAAGAATGAAATAAGAGTAAAAATTTCGTCAACTAGAATACATGTTGCTAATGTATTAACATATTCTAAAGTTGCATATGTAAGCTCTACTGTATGGCAAACTAATATTGCTAAAAAACTCAAAAGCATTATACAAGTTACCGTATTTGATTTGTTATTTCTTGCTAGATATAAACATAATAAAAATAATACAACAGCAGCAATTAAATAAAATGGTTGTGTAAAATCAATAATTGGCATAATTACTTCCTCCTTTGTTAAATCTATAAATATATTACATTATTAATTCATAATTTTCAATGTATTTTTTGTTATTTTTATATTACATTATTATTACATACTTATAATAAATTATTTTAATTTTTCTTCAATAAAATTAACAAGTTCTTGTGCTTTTGCTGAAATATACTCTTGATTTTCACCTTCAATCATTACTCTAACTAAAGGCTCAGTACCAGATGCTCTAATAAGAACTCTTCCATTTCCTGAAAATTCTTTTTCTAATTTCTCTATCTTTTTATTAATTCCTTCGTCTTCATTAAACATATATTTCTTTTCATTAGAAACTTTAGCATTAATTAATACTTGAGGATATATTTTTATTATACTAGCTAATTCAGAAATTTTTTTATTTTTTTCAAATGCAACCATTAAAAGCATTAAAGATGTAAGGATTCCATCTCCTGTTGGATTATAATCTAAAAATATTATGTGACCAGATTGTTCTCCTCCGATTATATAATCGCTTTTAAGCATTTCTTCAAGTACATATCTATCGCCAACTTTTGTTTCCACAAAATTAATATCATTTTCTTTGCAAAATTTTCTTAAACCTAAATTACTCATAACAGTTGCAACTATTGTATTATTTTTTAGTTTATTATTTTCTTTTAAATACTTTGATATAATTGCTAGAATTATATCTCCATCAATTAAGTTTCCTTTTTCATCAATTGCTAAACATCTGTCACCATCACCATCATAAGCAATTCCAAGATTACAATTATTAGCAACAACAAATTTCTTTAGCATATCTAAATGTGTAGAACCACAATTTGAATTAATGTTAATTCCATTAGGTGTATTATTAATTATGTAATGCTTAATTCCAAGTGCCGTAAAAACTTTTTCTGCAATAACAGAAGTGGCACCATTCGCAGTATCTATTGCAACTGTAAAATTATTTTTATCAAATTTTTCAAAAATATCCTCAAAATTTTTTCTAAAGAAATATAAATATTCATCTAGTAAATCTTCTCTAATTTCTGATACTCCTATTTTATTGCTTTGAGCAGTTAATTCTTCTATTTTTCCTGAATCTAATACCTCTTCTATCTCTTCTTCAACTGAATCTGGTATTTTCATTCCCTTGTTGCTAAAATATTTTATTCCATTAAATTCATATGTATTATGTGAAGCTGAAATTACAACTGATGCATCAGCTTTTAATTTTTTTGTTAAATATGCTACACCTGGAGTTGGTATAACACCAATAGATTTTACATTTGCACCATAACTTAAAAATCCAGCAGTCATAGCACTTTCAATAAGAGTAC
>CANQYG010000030.1 GCA_947628015.1 uncultured Clostridia bacterium | reverse complement strand
GGAGAATATTTTCTTAAAATTATATCCCCTTCTTTTTCTGTAAATATTTCTAAGGACTTCCTTCTTTTATTCTTAATATTTTTCTTATTTCTTTTGGAATAACTATTCTTCCCAAATCATCAATTCTTCTTACAACTCCAGTAGCTTTCATTTTAATAGATTCCTCCTTGTTTTTATGTTAATAATACTTTTAGTATTCTCAAAAAAAGGAAATTTATACATTTTTCTGGTTGATTTTAAAGAAATTTAATGATAATCTATATGTTAATTGAAATAAGAAAGGGATGGATTTTTTATGAATAAAAAAAATAACAAAAAATTTAATTTTAAAAAGCTTTTTGTTGTAATTGCTCTTATGGTAGTTTTAGGATTTTGCATTTATCATATTGTTTCTACTATTTTATTTAGATTAAATCAAAATATTTCTAGTGATGCAAGTAGCTTGATTGATTATGAATCGCAGATTCCTGATGACTCTGTAATAAATATTGTTGCTATTGGTGATACTTTATGTCATAGTCAAAATTTTAAAGATGCTTATGATAGCTCAACTGGTATATATGATTTTTCACCTATGTTCAAGTATGTTTCTAAATATTTTACAGATGCCACAGTTGCTGTTGGAAATCTAGAAGCTACACTTGCTGGTCCTTCAAGAGGATATAGTGGATATCCTACATTTAATACTCCAGAACATTTAGCAATTGACTTAAAAGAACTTGGTTTAGATGTTATGACCACTGCAAATAATCATACATTAGATTTAGGATTTTCTGGATTAGAATCTACTTTGACTTACTTAGATGATGCTGGTTTAGTACATACTGGTTCTGCTAGAACTCAAGAAGAACAAGATAAAATTTTAATGCAAGACTTAAATGGTATTAAAACTGCCTTTTTAGCTTTTACTTATGGTACTAATGGAATTCCAGTTCCTAGTGGAAAAGAGTTTTGCGTTAATTTGATTGATAAAGATTTTATAAAATCAAAAATTGACCAAGCAAAAGCAGAAGGTGCTGAGCTTATATGTGTTAGTATGCACTGGGGAGATGAATATCATACAGAGCCAAATGCAACTCAAAAAGATTTAGCTAAATTTTTAATAACAAATGATGTTCAAGTTATTTTAGGTTGTCATCCTCACGTACTAGAACCTATGGAAATGAAAACTGTTACTATGGAAGATGGTTCTACTAAAACTGGTTTTGTAATTTACTCTATGGGTAATTTCTTCTCTGCTCAAACATTTGCTAATACAAGAAATACTCTTATTTTAAATGTACAAGTTAGAAAAGATGGCGAAACTGGTAAAATAAGTATTGATAATGCTACTTATACTCTTATTTATGTTTTTGATAACAATACTGGTGGAAATCCAAATAATAATGGAAGTGATAGATATGAACTTTTAGATATTGAATCTATAATTTCTGATTACGAATCTGGTACTGGTAATTGGAATAGCACTATGTACAATTTAGCTAAAACTGAACTTGATAGAACTGTAAACATTTTAGGACCTGAGATTTTTAATACTAGTAAATAATTACAAAATAAAAAGGTTACTCTATTGTACTGAGCCTAAACTTTCTAAAAAAAATTTATGAAAGATGGTTCATATCAATTTGAATAACCTTTTTAATTTTAACTACTATATAATACATATAAAATATGTGAACTTGTATCATAAAAATGTAATGTATAATAATAAAATTTTGCATAATAATCTCCAAAATCTCTATTACTTCTATCATACAGTATAAAATAATCATTTTCATCTATACTACTAATATCAAAGTCAAATTCTTCAAGTCTGTTTTGCTTTTCCATTCTTTCTTTGAAATCATTGTAATACAATTTTATTTCATCAATATCTTTATTGTTGACCTTATTATATTGCATATCAAACTCTTTATCTTTTTCTTTTTTATAATAATATTTATAATATTCTAAATAGTGTTGAAATCCATATTTATCTCTATAAGTTTCTGATTTGAAATACCCTTTTATTACATCTCTATCACTTAAAAGATAGTTCAAAAATAAAATTGCAAGTATTAATATTATTAATGAAATATATATAATTATTTTTGATTTTTTCATACTTAACCTTTCTATTTTTTTATAATCTTTATCCTATATTTTATCCTGTACTTTATACTGTACTTTATGCTGTACTTTATACTGTACTTTTAATAATTAATTTGTTTGAAACATAACCTTTATGAAGAAAGCGGGAGCATTGCTCCCGTTTTCTTATAAAAGATTTTTCGCCTTTTTTTTTATGTGACTTGGATTTATTGGATATAGTAGAACCTAGTACCTCAAAAATTATTGCTATAAATATAACTATAAAAAATGCTATAATTCCACTCGCTATAGATATAAGTACTATATCACGTTTTATATACCATACATATTCTTGTTTTGATGAAAAGTTTGTTTTTGTTGAAATTATATCAAATTTATTTGATAGCTTGATAGTAATATCTGCCGAAGGAGCAATTACTTTATCCTTATTATTTTCTAAGCTTAATTTTAATATAATTTCATTGTTATTAGCTGTTATTTTATAATACGCAACATCTTCTGGTATTGCAGATAAGTTAATACTTTCTCCATCCTTTACAACATTTTTTGCTATTTTCTTCAAATATTCATAATCCTCTTCTGAATATGAATCAGATTCATATTCAAACTTATTTGTAAGAACATTATAACTAATGAAAGCTACAATTATTCCTACCAAAATAATAAAAAGAATTACAATTATTGGCATAATATTAGATTTTTGTTCCTCCAAGTCGCAAAAATACCGTTTTTCCTTCATAATAAAATTACCTCCTTAAAAAAATATTTTTCACTACTGATGAATTTTTATATATACCTGTAAAACAGGAGAATAAATTTTAGATGCTAGATATTCTAGCAATTTAATATACATTATATCATCAAATTACATATTTTTCAACAATTATTAATTTTTTTATACATCATCTTCTTTTTTTGCAATATCTAATATAAAGTCTATCGCTTTAGAAAATTCTTGCAATACTACTATTTTTATTGTTATTGGTTTATCTGAAACATAGTCATCTATTATTTGTTTTAGCTTATGCATATTTTCTTGTTCTTCTACTATTACTGCTTTATTTTTATTTGCTCTTGATACTAATTTTTCTTTTATAATTACTATATCTTCATTACTAGCGCAAGATAATCTTTGAAATATTGAGTATGGGTCACTATACTTAAATATTGGCACATCCATGCATTCTTTATCAAATCTATCATAAAACAATTCCATTTTCATTGGAATATTTTTAAATATTTCTTCTGCTTTTGCTCTATACATTTTATCTTTTAATTGAACATTAAGTTCATTAAATCTTTCTAGCACATCTTTCATATCAAAGCTATTATCTTCAACATATATTGCATTTAATTCTTCTTCTGGATTTTCGCAATAATCTGATGTTATTGATGCAATATTCATTCCATTTATAAATGTACTTTTTAATGTTTCTTCATCATAAATTATTAAATCTTTATTTAAGAAATACATAAAATAAGCATACATTTTTACTATATCAATTAATTGCATTTTTCCATTTTTTACAGTATCTAACACATCATTGATAACTTTTGGAAATTCATCATCTGATATTTTCCAATATTCTTCTGTAAGAAGTCTTTTATATCCTGGCAAATTACTTGTATCTATTGTATTTATAATGTCTTCCATATCTCTTTTAAATATTTTCATATCAAATATTCTTGTTCTTACAAACATTTCTATAAATTTGAAAAATCTATATTCTGCTTTAAAGTTATAATAATAGTTATTATCAAATTCTTTTATATAGAATTGTCTATTATCCATAAATACTCTTGATGATACTACTATTGATTTATATTCTTCATTATCTTTAACATTTACGAATTTATCTTTTGTTATTTTTCCAGCTTTAATTTCAAAAGATATTGCTATTGTAAATATAAGCATTGTTTGAAGAACTCTATTATTTGTATTTGGATATGATGCTGTTACCATATCAAAAATCTTTTTAAAGTCTGCTAAGGCGTGTTTTAAAATTCTCAAGTTTCTTGTTCCACTTTTTTCAAATGTTGATGTTATTAACTCTGTATTTGATTTTAAAAATCTTATTAAATCTGGATATTTTTCATATCTCATCAAAATACCATTTATAATATATGCAAATTCTGGTTGATATTCAAATGTTTCACCTATTAATTTTTCTTTTATTCTTTCATAATCATTTGCTTTATCAAATACATCTTCTATTGTATCTTTTATCTTTTCTACCATTGGCTTATCTGTTGTAAGTAGCTTGCTTTCCTTGTCTAAAAGATATGTTGCAATAAAAGTTTTCATTTCTATATTGTTACTTTTTAACTTTGTTGATAATTCTTTTTCATTACAAATAATTATTGTTTTTATATGGTCGTGTTCAACAAAATTATTAATATATCCTAATATATCTATAACATCTACATTTGCTCTTTCTAGGTCATCAAAGCAAAGTACTTTATCGTCTGTTGAAAAGAAATTTCCATAATCTATCTTATCTCCATTTTGTGTAACTCCAAAGAAGTTTGCCATATCTAATCCTGTTTTTGCATATTCTGGAATTGTAGTTTGGCCATTTGAGTCCATAAACTTCTTTAAGTTTTTATCCATTAATTGTGTTGTTTCTATAAATATCTTCTTACTAATTTCTTCTAAGTTTGATATTCCATATAGTGACATATAGATAGTTGTTAGTTTTCTATCATTTACTTGCATTGATTCTATTTTATTTCTTATTTTATTATTCCAAAAGTATGTTTTACCACTACCCCATTCTCCATTTATCATTATTGCGTAATCTGTATAATCTGATCTTATATAGTCTAATATGCTTTCTACTAAATCGTCCATTAAATATCTTTTCCTTGTAAATATATTTAGGTTTTTAAAAGGATTTCCTATAAACCTTATTCTATATAATCTTTTGCAAGCGCCAGTATTCCTACCTTATTAGCACCCGCTTCTAATAATATTTTTTTACATTCATTTGCAGTACTTCCTGTTGTGTAAATATCATCAAAGATTATTATATTTTTTCCTATAATTTTTTCTTTATTTTTTATTTCGTAAATTCCTATTACATCTTGTATTCTATCTTTTAAATTCTTTGTGCTTTGAGGCTTTATATTTTTTGTCTTTATTATTACGTCATTATAATAAATCATTTTTTTATTGTTATGTAAATTATATTCTTTTACTAATTCTCTAGCTATTAATTGTGATTGATTATATCCTCTCTCCTTTAGTCTTTTTTTATGCAATGGAACTGAAAGTATTATATCATAAGATTTTATAAATTGGCACAACTTTTTATTTTTTAATAACATTTTAACAAATGTTTTATACAAATATGGTCTATCATTAAATTTATATTTTAAAATTAGTTCTCTAATTTTTCCCTCATAATTATATCCAAAAAATATTTCTTTATATTGCCTTTTTATTTCTAATTTTTTTATTTTTTCAAAGCAATTATCACAAATATAATCTCCTAGTTTTCCACAAATTCCACACTTAGTTGGATAAAATAAATTGATTAACTTTTCTAAAATGTTTTCTTTAATTGTGTTTACTCTCCTATCATTTCTAGCTTATATTTTAATCCTGTATTTCTTTTTTTGGTAATAGCATTATTAATCATATATTTTATTACCTTTTGACTTCCTATCATTATTAATTTATTTTTAGCTCTTGTCATTCCTGTATATAATACATTTCTAGTTAGTAACATTGTTGATGCATTTAATATAGGAAATATTACTTCATTAAATTCACTTCCTTGTGATTTATGCACTGTGATTGCGTAAGAATGTTCTATTTGTTCTAAATCTGCAACTTCATATATTGCAATTTTATCATCATCAAATTTTATTTTTATCTTTCCTTCTTGATTATCTATTTGTAGAATTTGTCCCATTTCTCCATTAAATATGCCTATTCCTCTTTCTAAATCTCTTACCCAAGCAATGTCATAATTATTTTTTGTTTGCATTACTTTATCGCCTTCTCTAAATACACTTTCTCCAAACTTTTTTTCTGATTTATAGTGTTCATAAGGATTATATTTTTCTTGCAATAACTTATTTAAAGCTTTTGTTCCTAATTCTCCTTTTTTTGTTGGTGTTATTATTTGCGTATCTTTAGAATACATATTTAATATCATTTCTTGGACTTTTATCTGATTTTGCTCTGGTAAAAAAATAAAATCATCAATAGTTGCTTGACTTTGTTTATCTTCTTCAAAAAAATCTATTCCATCATTTACTTTATGGCTATTTACAATTATTTTGCTTTTTGCAGCTTGTCTAAAAATTTTATTAAGTGTAATATATGGTATCCTTTTAGAGTCAATCATATCTTTAAGAACACTTCCCGGGCCTACAGATGGAAGCTGGTCAGTATCTCCTACTAAAATTAATTTTGTTCCTTTAAAAATTCCCTTTAATACGAAATTCATTAAAAACATATCTACCATTGATACTTCATCAATAATTACTACATCTCCATCTATTGGTGTTACTTCCATTTCTGGGTCTGGCTTTTCATCTGCAAATTTTCCTATTTCTAATAATCTATGAAGAGTTTTTGATTCTTCTCCTGTAGCTTCTGTCATTCTTTTTGCTGCTCTTCCTGTTGGAGCACATAATACAACTTTTTTGCCTTCTTCCTTATACAAGTCTATAATTGTTTTTATTATAGTAGTTTTTCCTGTACCTGGTCCTCCTGTTATAATTGCTACATTATTATCATTAATTATTTCAACTGCCTCTTTTTGTTTTTCTGATAATTTTATATTACTTACTTTTTCTATTTTACTTTCTAATCTTTTTATTTGCTTTATATTTTCATATTGCTCTAAACCTATTATCTTATTTGCTATATTTTTTTCAATTGCATAATAATCTGCAAGATATATCCAATTTGTTATAGATAGATTTTTTCTTCCATCTTTATCTTCTATTTCTTCTCTTGTTTCTACTACTATTTCTTCTTTTGATTTCAAATCTTTTAATCCATATACTACATCATCTTCTTGAATTCCTAATAATTTACTAACATAAATAATTAAATTTCCTTCTAAGACACAAGAGTGTCCATTTATAGATGCTAGATTTAATGCGTGTTTTATTCCTATTCCAATTCTTCTTAAATTACTTTTTTCAACTCCTATACTTAATGCCATTTTATCTATTTGAGCAAAGTCAACCTTCAAACTTAAATCACATAATATGTATGGGTCTTCTTCTATTTTATCTATTGTATTAAGTCCTAGTTTTTTATATATTGTATTTGCACTTGCAGGCGTTATTCCAAACTTTTCTAAGTATTTTACAATCTGCCAAAGTTCAAAGTTTTCTATAAAAGATATTGATATTTCTTCTGCCTTTTCTTTTGTTATTCCTTTTATTTTTGTTAATTCTTCTGGTTCATTTTTTATTATTTCAATAGTTGCCTCTCTAAATTTTTTAACTATCTTTTTTGCTGTTGCTGGGCCTATTCCTTTTATACTTCCATTTGCTAAATATCTTTCTAATGAATCTAGAGATTCTGGCATAATTTTTTCAAATGTTTCTACTTTAAATTGTTCCCCATATTCTGGGTGATTTACAAATTTACCTGTAAGTTTTACATTATCTCCTTTATTTACAAAAGGCAAATAACCGACAATAATTGTGTCGGTACTATCTGAGTATAATGATGCTATTGTGTAGCTATTTACATCATTTTTATATATTATATCTTCTATTTCTCCTATAAGTTCCACTTTTTGCTTTTCCTTTAAATAAAAAACGACATTTTGTACAATAATAATTGTTATATCATACAAAATATCGTATGTAAAGTTTTTTCGTATGCTAAAATTCTACAAATTTTTACAATTTCCACTCTTTGTCTAAATCGCTAAATACATCTTGTCTATCATATCTATTATAATAGTATGAATATCCAGAATCATAGTATGTGTCAGCTGAATCATAAATAGCTGCTCCTATTCCTAATGCAAATAATGCGAAAAATATTATTGGAATTAAAACAATTCCTAGTATAAATCCTATTAAAGCTGGTATTCCACAAGATTTTGCATATGCTTTCTCAGTTGAATATTTAACTGCAAAAAGTATTAATCCAACTAATGGAATAAAGAAACACAATATTCTTAATAAAACTGGTGCTTTTTCTTGACTTACATTAGGATTTGGATTATTTGTTGCTTGATTTTGATAATTGTTTGTTGGTTGTTGCATATTCACATTTTGATAATTATTAACAGGTTGTTGTGTGTTCATATTTTGATAATTATTAATAGGTTCTTGTGCGTTCATATTTTGATAAGGTTGTTGTGCATTCATATTTGGGTCATTTGAATAATTTACATTATTATATTGTTGTCCTACATTTTGATTATCATTCATAACTGGATTTTGGTTTTGATTTTCGTTATTTTCGTCCATTTTATTATTCCTTTCTTTTATTTTCTACAAAATTATTATATATAAAAATTTTTATAATTGCAACAAAAATGCGTTTTTTTATATGTGCTATACTTTTTTATTGTTTTAATTGAAATTTGTTTAAAATCTTCTTAAAAAATCTTTTAAAAATTGATTCTTTATATTCTACCAAAGCCAGTTCTTCAGTATTTTCTTTTTCTACTTTTGTTTCAACTTTTTTGAAAAGATTATCTGGATTATATTTTTTTCTTTTTTCTTCTTCTATTAAAAAATATTCTTGTCTTTCTTCTTTTAATATTTCTTCTTTTTCTTCTGAAGTAGCTAAATATTTTTTGAATATATCTTTTAGAATAACTCTTGTATAAGGAAGTAATTGTTGCATATCAAGTGATTTTGAAATATCAAAATTGAAATTGTAATTCTTATTCATATTTTCAAAATAAAAATTTTTTCTCTCATTAGGAATTTTATCCCAATCATCTCTTGATAGCAAACTTATTATAGTTAACACTTCTTTATAACTACAAGCTATTTGATTTTCTACATCTTCCATATTATCTTATTCTTCCCTCTCGTTTTTCTCTAAAAACATTCTCTTGTTTCTCTAATCTTTCTTTTTCTTCAAGTGAAACCTTCATTCCCTTCATTTCTTCTCTAATTCGTGCTTCTCTTACACTTCTTCTTACACTTTCTAAAAATTCACGAAATTCCTCTGGGTCTTGTGCATTATGAATATCTTGCATTGAATCTTTAGTTCTATTTGTATTTTGTAAATTTAATAAATCTTCTTGCATATTTTTATTTTCTTCTATTGGTTCTAAACTATCTGTTGATACATCTTTTAATTTATCTCCTATATTTTTTGATATATGTAATTTTCCATTTTCTCCTATGTAATAAGTTAAATTTAAACTTTTATAAGCAAATGTAGCAATTTCTTTTTTCTCTAAACCGTCATTAACTTTAATATCTTCTCCTTTAGACACTATTTTAGGTATTACATCTTTCATCTGTTCTAATTTTCCTGTCGTTTTATTAAACATATATAATGTAATTGACTCACCAAATTCTTTATCATACCCATTACCATATAATTTTTGATATTCATCTTTAGACATACCCGATACTTCTCCTAATGTCGTGTGATTATAATTTTGAATAGCAAATATCTGAACATCTTCTGAATTTTGAATATGATATAATTGGCATAGTTCTTCTTTTGTTGATTTATCACTTACTTGGGCAATATTTTCTATTTCACATTTAGGCATTGCTCTTTTTACTAATTCCTCTGTCATTTTAGGATTTTGTGTATGTTGAATATTATTAGCTGAATCTGATAACATCGAAAACATATCTTCTACATCATTTAAGTTAAAATAATGTTGCTCACGAATTTGTGCACGTTCATTTTCTTTCATCAATCCACTTTGTACTTGATGTAATGTAAAGCCTTTTAAAAAATATTCTGCTTTTTCATTTAGTTCTAATTGTGCTAGATTTAATTGTTTACGATTTTCCTCTATTATTTGAGAAATTTTATTTTCGCCATCTTTGTTTGAATCTAATACAATTTGATTTCTATCAATATTAATTTGCAAGTGTCCAATATTTTTAAATACATCGACTACTTTTTTCATCCTATTTATATCTGTTAAGTCCATTCCTAACGAATTTTCATATAATAATCCCTGCGTTTTTAAATTATTTTTCATTTCCTCTAGCTTTTCATTCATTAAATCATATTGTAAGTCAACTATTTCTTCTCTTAACAAAATAATATCTAATTTTTTACTTTTAATTAAATCGTTTTTTAATTCGTCTTTACCATCATACCCATCTAATAAATTTTTCAACTTTCTTTCAATTGTTTCAATATTTCGTTTTGCATCAATAATCTCTTCTTGTTTTGACATTTAATATATTCCTTTCTCTCTAGTATAATATATTAATCATTTGAACTATAATAATCTTTTAAAACTTTTTTTATTTTTTCATAATTAAGTCCAATTCCGTTTCTCTATGCATTATATAAAAGCTAATAAGAAAAAGCAATACATCTTTTTGAAAAATATATATAATCAGAGGAATGAAAAGTAAAATTTAATTGACAATCAAAATAAATTTGACAAATTTATTTTATCTGTGTATAATAAATATAGGAAATGAAACACAGAAATGTTCGTTACCATAAATATATGATAAACACTACATAGCCGTGCAAAGCAAAATGTAGTGTTTTTATTTATTCCTTATTAATCCACATTATGTATATAACTGTCAATAAGGCTACGTTTATAGTTATTGAAATCATAAATCCTAAAATTAGGAATAGCAAGAAATCTACCATAAACACCACCTCACTTTCTCATAGTAAGAAACTATGATGTTCAGTGGTAACGCTCACATCTGCTTTATTGTTCATTTCCTATACTAATTACTATACTGTATTTTTAACAAAAAAACAAGCA
Source organism: uncultured Clostridia bacterium (assembly GCA_947628015.1). Classification (GTDB taxonomy): domain Bacteria; phylum Bacillota; class Clostridia; order TANB77; family CAG-508; genus CAG-793. The sequence continues at coordinate 3,700 of CANQYG010000030.1, read as the reverse complement.
AATAAACTAAATTTTACAAATTTTTTAGATTTATTTATATTATTTTAATTTATTCATTATATTTTATTTATTAATACATTCCTCCCATTGCTGAGTCTTGGTCGTGTCCTCCGCAATCACATTTCTTTTCTGGAATTTCTGCAACTATTGCTTCTGTTGTTAATATCATTGATGCTACTGATTCTGCATTTTGAAGTGCACTTCTTGATACTTTTGTTGGATCTACTATTCCAGCTTTTTTCATATCTACATATTTTTCTTCTTTAGCATCAAATCCGATTCCTTCTTTTTCTTTCTTAACATTTTCTAATATAACTGCTGGCTCTAATCCTGCATTTACTGCAATTTGTCTTACTGGTTCTTCTAAAGCTCTTAATATAATTCTTCCTCCTAATTTTTCATCTCCTGAAAGTTCTTCTACAGATTTTTCTATTTTAGGAATTATATTTATATAAGCTGTTCCTCCGCCTGCTACTATTCCTTCTTCAACTGCTGCTCTTGTTGCAGAAAGTGCATCTTCTATACGAAGTTTTTTATCTTTCATTTCAACTTCTGTAGCTGCTCCTACTCCTATTACAGCAACTCCTCCTGCTATTTTTGCTAATCTTTCTTGCAATCCTTCTTTTTCATATTCGCTCTTTTCATCTGCTATTTGTGCTTTTAATTGGCCTACTCTATCTGCAATTTGTTGTTTATCTCCTGCACCGTCTACTATTATTGTTCTATCTTTTTCTATTTTTACTTGTTTTGCCTTTCCTAATTGTTCTACAGTAACGTCTTTAAGTTCTAATCCTAAATCTGATGTTATAACTTCTCCACCTGTTAAAATTGCTATATCTTGTAGCATTGCTTTTCTCTTATCTCCATATCCTGGAGCTTTTACTGCAACTACATTTAGCACTCCTCTTAATTTATTTAATATTAAAGTAGATAATGCTTCTCCTTCTATATCATCACATATAATTACTAATTTTCCTGACATTTGCATTAATGTTTCAAGTAATGGTAATACTTCTTGAATATTTGAAATCTTTTTATCTGTAATTAATATATATGGATTATCCATATCTGCTGTCATTTTTTCTGTATCTGTTACCATATATGGTGATACATATCCTTTATCAAATTGCATTCCTTCTACTACATTTAGTTCTGTATTTGATGTTTTTGATTCTTCTACTGTTATTACTCCATTTGTTGAAACTTTATCCATTGCATCTGCAATTAAATTTCCTATTTCTTCATTATTTGCTGATATACTTGCAACTCTTGCTATATCATCTTTACCATTTACTGGTACACTAATTTCTTTTAAGGCACTTAAAACTTTTTCTAAGACTTTATCCATTCCTCTTTTTAGTGCCATAGGGTCTGTTCCTGCTGCAACATTTTTAACACCTTCTTTTATCATTATTTGTGCTAAAAGTGTTGCTGTTGTTGTTCCATCTCCTGCAACATCATTAGTTTTTTCTGATACTTGTCTTACAAGTTGTGCTCCCATATTTTCAAATTTATCTGGAAGTTCAATATCTTTTGCTATTGTAACTCCATCATTAGTAATTAATGGTGCTCCAAAATTTTTACCTAATACAACATTTCTTCCCTTTGGGCCTAATGTAACTTTTACTGTGTCTGCCAATTTATTTACACCATTTAATAATTTTTTTCTAGCGTCTTCACTAAATTCAATATCTTTAGCCATAATTTTAATTCCTCCTTAAAATAAAAAATAATGCTTTTCTATAATATCAACGAATATATGATTCTATTCTGCAATAGCTAATATATCTTCTTGTTTTACTATAACAAAATCTTCTCCTTCATATTTTACTTCTGTTCCTGAATATTTGTTTAAAACTACTTTATCTCCTTTTTTTACATACATTTCTGATAATTTTCCATCTATCATTTCACCTGGTCCTACTGCTATTACTTCTGCTATTTGTGGTTTTTCTTTACTTCCACTCGAAAGAATAATTCCACTTTTTGTAGTTTCTTCAGCTTCAATCATCTTAACGATAACTCTGTCACTTAATGGTTTTAACATAATTTATTCCTCCTTTATAATACTTCAGTCTTACTAAAATATTACTTATATATATGTCAGAATTTATATTTTTAGCACTCTTAAATACTGACTGCTAATAATTTATAACTTTTTTTAGCAAATGTCAATATTACCCACTAATTTTCACAAAACTTTCACATTTATATTTATTTATTTTTTTGATTATATATTTTTGCTTTTTTTAGTAATTCTGAAAACAATGGATGTGGTCTATCTGGTCTAGATTTAAACTCTGGATGGAACTGACATCCTACAAAGAATGGATGACCTTTTAATTGAACAATTTCTACAAGCTTTTTATCTGGTGATGTTCCAACTACTTCTAATCCTGCCTTTTGAATATTAAACTTATAGTAATTATTAAATTCATATCTATGTCTATGTCTTTCTGATATATTCTTTTTTCCATACACTTTTTTTACTTTGCTAAAGTCTTTTAATACACAAGGATATGCTCCAAGTCTCATTGTTCCACCTTTTTCTTTTATGATTTTTTGGTCTCTCATTATATGTATTACTTGATGTTTTGAATCTTCATCAAACTCTTCTGAGTTTGCATCTCTATATTTTAATACATTTCTTGCAAATTCTACAACAGCAAGTTGCATTCCAAGACATATTCCTAAGAATGGGATATTTTTCTCTCTTGCATATCTAATTGTTGCAATCATACCATCTATTCCTCTTTCTCCAAATCCTCCTGGTACTACTATCCCATCTACATCTTTTAATTGTACTTTAGCAGATTTTTTATCTATTTCTTCACTATTAATTAATTTTATATCTGCATTTACTCCGTGTGCTAAAGCTCCGTGTTTTATGCTTTCTATTACTGATAAATATGAATCATCTAATTTAGTATATTTTCCTACAATCGCTATATTAACCTTTTTCTTTGAACTATTTTTATAAATGTCTTGTATCATTTTTTCCCATTTACCATTATTAGCTTTTTTCTTTAATTCAAGCTTTTCACACACTGCATTTGCTAGTCCATTTTCTTCTAACATCAATGGTATTTCATATAAATTATTTACAGTTGTATTTTCAATAACATTTTCTTTTCTTACATTACAAAACAAAGCTATTTTTTCTTTCATATTTTCTGGAATTGGTTTATCTGCTCTTGTTACCAAAATATCTGCTTTAATTCCTAATGATTGCAATTCTTTTACAGAATGTTGAGTTGGCTTTGATTTTAGTTCATTTGAGCCACTTATATAAGGAAGTAATGTTACATGGATATAGCAACATCTATTTTCTTTATTTTCTAAACTCATTTGCCTTATTGCCTCTAACATAGGTTGTGATTCTATATCTCCAACTGTTCCTCCTATTTCTGTTATTACTATATCTATTCCTTCTTTTTCAAATTTATATATTTTTTCTTTAATCGCATTTGTTATATGTGGTATTACTTGAACTGTTTTTCCTAGATAATCTCCTCTTCTTTCTTTTTCTATTACTTCTTTATATATCTTACCACTAGTAATACTTGAATTAGCAGTTAGTTCTTCATCTACAAATCTTTCATAATGTCCTAAATCTAAATCTGTTTCTGCTCCATCATCTGTTACAAAAACTTCACCATGTTCATACGGGCTCATTGTTCCTGGATCTACATTTATATAT
>CANQYG010000029.1 GCA_947628015.1 uncultured Clostridia bacterium | reverse complement strand
TCCTATTACTGTATATTTATCTCCATCAATACTAATTGTTTGCCCAACAATATCTTTTATTTTTGTATTTTCAAATAGTGTATCTGTTAAGCTATTTCCTATTAAACAAACTTTACTTGTATTTTCCATATCTATATTTGACAATAGTCTGCCCGCTTCAAGTTTTAAATTCATAATCGTTATATACTCAGGTGTTGTTGCTAAAATATTTGCACCTCTTGAGGTAGTCGTTCCTTTACTTACTGTTCCTGATACATTTTTATATGGTGCTACACTTTCTACATTAGTTATTTTCTTAAAATCATCTATTTGCTCATATTCTAAATTAGTATCGCTATCCGAGTTTATTGAAACTGTAAGTGTTCCTGTTCCTAAAGATTTAACACTTGAAGTAACATTTGCAGTTGCTCCTGTTCCTATACCTACTAATAGAATAACTGACATAATTCCTATAATAAGACCAAGCATTGTAAGTCCAGACCTTAATTTATTACTAATAATATTTTTTAAAGCTTCTTTAAAAATACTTCTTGTCTTTTCCAAAACTATGCCTCCTTTTCTTCATATAATTTTCCATCTGAAATTCTTACAATTCTAGGTGCTCTTTTTGCTACATTTATATCGTGGGTAATTAATATTATAGTTTGCCCTTCTTTATTTAGTTTTTCTAATAAATCCATTAATTCATTACTTGTCTTAGAATCTAAAGCACCAGTTGGCTCATCTGCAAGGATTATTTCTGGATTTCCTGCTAACGCTCTTGCTATAGCAACCCTTTGTTGCTGACCTCCTGATAATTGAGTTGGTAAATGTTTTTCTCTTCCCTTTAACCCAACTTTTTCAAGATATTCGCTTGCTATTTTCTTTGATTCCTCACGCTTTATTCCTCTATACATTAATGGTACTTGCACATTTTCTATTGCATTTAATTTAGGCAATAAATTAAAGTTTTGAAAAATAAATCCTATTTTTTTGTTTCTCATTTCAGATAATGTATTATCACTTGCATTTTTTATTTCTACATTGTCTAAAATATATTCTCCCTTATCTGCAATATCAAGTAACCCTAATATATTCATTAATGTTGATTTTCCTGAGCCTGATGGACCAATAATAGAAACAAATTCACCTTTTTTTACATTAAAGCTTACATTATCTAATGCCTTTATTTCTTCTCCTCCTAGTATGAAGGATTTACAAATATTTTTAAGTTTTATCATATTTTTTCCTTCCTAATATTTTTAATTTCTTTCAAATGATTGCCCATCTTGTTTCATTTGTCCTCTATCAGTTGGTGGTTCTCCACCACTTGACATCTCTTGTCTAAAGTTCTTATGCTCTCCACTCATCTCTCCACCAAAGCTTCCAAATATTCCTTGATTGCTAGAACTACTTGTGCTTTCTGTTATTTCTGTTTCTATTTGTATTTTGTCATTTAATGATAAACCTGATAGAATTTGAACATAATTTTCATCTGCAATTCCAGTTTCAACTATTACCTCTTCTGTATCTCCATTGTCATTTATTTTTGTTACATATTGCTCACCATCACTATTTTCTGAAATACTATCTATCGGAACACTAATTACTTCTTTTTCTTCTTTTATAATAACTGTGCAAGATGCACTCATTCCGAAGTTTTACTGTACCATCATTTTCAAACTCTACTATTCCTGAAAATGTAGTTCCAGAAGCTTGATAATTTCCAACTGAATCTAACTTTGTAATTTTTCCTGTATATGTTTTGCTTTCATCAGCAGTTAAAGTTATTTCTACTTCTTGCCCAACAGCTACGGAGTTAATTTCATTTTCATTTATTGAAATTGTTGTTATCAATGTATTTAGATTTGAAACCTCTATAAAATTTGATGAAGTACATTTATTTTCTGTTTCTGGAACACTTGAACTTATCACTACACAATCATAAGGTGCTGTTAAATAAGTTCCATTTGTATATTCTAGTATATTTTCTCCTTCCTTTACTGTATCATCATTTTCTACACACATTGCTTGAAAATATTTAGTAGTGTCTAAACTTAGCTTTTCTGTTGTTTTTGCTTCAACTGTTCCTGATGCAGTCAAGGTCTTTTTTATGTCGTGATTTGAAACTGTTTCCTCTCTAGTAATAATTTGAGTTTTATCATCTTCTGCATTTACTCCTACTTGCCTGCCAATAAAAAAACTTCCTACAATTAATAGAATAATAAAAATAATAAGTAATATTTTCTTTTTCATCATTTACCTCCAAACCTAAATTGTTTCACTATAATTTGTTTTTTCTTCATTTTGATATAAATAATAAGTTCCACTTGATAAGTTTTCACTACTAAATATTAATGTCCTAAAATCTTCTTTTGCCTCAAAGTTAGCAACTACTTCACCACTTTCATTTTTTATACTGATGTTACTTCCACTTTTTATAGAACTACTCATATTAAATGTTAGTGATTTTTGTTTTGAACTTGATTCAGGCTTTTCCATCATATCAGAGCCTATTGCAATAACTTTTCCTCCATTTATTTGATATCCTTTATCTGTATCTATTGCGGCATTTCCACCATTTGCTGAACCTATAGTATAAATGTTTCCACCGTTTATTACTAAATCTTGATTAGAGTCAATTCCATCTCCATTTGCCTTTATATAAATATCTCCATTGTTAATTGTAATTAAGCCTCCATCTCCTCCTGCATTTATTCCATCATCATTACTTTCAATATTTATAGTTCCACCATTTATTGTGATATTATTAGTTTCTGTTGCTATGCCCTCTCCTTCAGATTGTTTTCCATATACATTTAAAGTTCCATTTCCTTCAATCGTAAGACTTCCTACTGAATAAATACAAGCATCATATTCACTTGAGCCACCATCAGTCAAATTATTTGTTGTGCCATCTTTTAGTTTTATAGTTAAATTACCTTTCCCTATATTTGCAATCGTTGCTGTTATATCGTTTTGTATTGTTACATTATCTAAAATCAATGTAACATCTGCTGTACTATCTATTAGTACAGCATTGTTAAAACTTCCTTTTAGTGTATATTCTCCTGCATCTTTTATGGTTATGTTAGATTCATATTCACTTAAATTTATTTCTTTTTGAGTTACTGTTTCACCTGATTCTACATCACTAGCAGATGTTTCTTTTTCTTCACTTGGATTGTCAAATTTTCTATCTTCAAAATTTTTGTCAAATCCTTTGTTATCAATCGAATTTATTGTTGCACCAACAAGTGGCACTAAAATAATAATTAAAATTGTAATTATAATAATTTGTATTTTTGTTTCTTTCTTCATTTTTTAATCATTCCTTTCTTACCTTCGCTTCACTACATCTGCGAAAGTCACAAATTAAATCCTCCTAAATTTCTTAATGGTTACTATACAATATGAACATTGAAAAAATATTGAAAATTATTAAATTTTAAAAAAATTTTTTTTTAGCTTTTTGCGCCAAAAAATTGCCTCCATAGAATGAAGGCAATTTATCTTTAAACTGGAATATTTACTTTAAAAATTGTGAAATGTTCTTTATATGATACTTCTATCTTTCCATTGTATTTTTCTACTGTAGATTTTGCTATAGCTAACCCTAATCCATATCGTTTTTCTTTTCTGTTTCTCGATTTATCTATTCTATAAAATCTTTCAAATATTTTTTCTCTTTCCTCTTCTGGAATAGGCTCTCCATAATTTTTTACTTGAATAATAATGTCATTTTTTTCTTTGCTTAATTCTACAATAACTTGTTTTTTACTTTCTGTATGTTTTATTGCATTATCTAATAAAGTAGATACAATGTGTTCAATGTCTTCTTTACTTGCCTTAAGCATTATATCCTCTTTAATGTTATTATCAATCGTTACTCCTTTTTCATAAGCCATACTCTCAAACATTGAAATAATAATTTCTAATTCTTTTGACAAATTAATTTGTTTTAATTCTCTAATGCTATCTATATTTTCAATTTTTGCTAACATTAATAACTCGTTAATTAGTTTATTCATACTTTCAATTTCATTTTGAATATATTTTATCCATTTATTATCTTGATTCTCATTTTCTAATACATCTGCGTTTGCTTCTATAACTGCAAGTGGTGTTTTTAATTCGTGTGAAGCATCTGATATAAATTGTTTTTGTTTTTCAAATGTTTCTTCTACCGGTTTTACAATAGTTTTTGATATTTTCCTAGCACCTATATATATAATAATTAAAGATACTATGCAAAGTAACGCCGAACCTATCAATATTGAATTTGCGTGAATTATAGCATCTTCATTTTCTATAAATGTTATTTCAAAAGTATTTTCTCCTCTTTTTCTTGCATTATATATGTATTTACCAATAATTCCTGAATCATCTCGTACATTTTTCTTACTTATTTCTAGAGCATACTTTTCTATTGTTTCATCAATTTCATCATTTTGCATATCATTATTTATACTGCCATCTTTAACTGTAATATGATAAATTCCATCTATCTTGTTCCTACTTTCAATCTTTTCTTGTTCTGATGGCTCATCCATTTCTCTAAATAAACCTATCTGATTCATTCTATTTATCATCATTACTGCTGTATTTATTGTATTATGATAATTAAGTATTGCAAATAAAATAATTACTCCTAAAACAATAATTGATATAGATGTAAAAACAAGATAAAAAATTTTTTTCCTTAATTTTTCAATCATTTTGTACCTCCAAACTATATCCGATTCCTCTTACTGTTTTTATTTCAACTTTTGATTTTAATAATTTTAATTTTTTTCTTAAAAATGATATATAAACCTCTACATTGTTATATTCTGCATCACTATTAAATCCCCAAATCTTGTCTGCTAAGGTTTCTCTACTTACTGCTTGACTTTTGTTAATCATAAGTATTTCAAGTAATTCTAGCTCTTTTCCATTAATAGTTATCTCATTATTTTTACAAGAAATTTTTCCGTTTCTCAAATTTAAAGATAGATCTTCATATTGGATAATACTTAAATCCTTTACATCAGCTTTGCGTTTTAAAACTACTTTAATTCTAGCAACTAATTCTTTTATATGAAAAGGCTTAGTAATGTAGTCATCTGCACCATTTTCTAATCCATTAAGCTTATCATAAATTTCTGATTTTGCAGTTAATATAATAACTGGTGTTTCTATTTTTTCTCTTTGCAAGCTTTCTAAAATTTTAAAGCCATCTTTATTTGGTAACATTATATCTAGTAAGATTAAATCATACACGCCTGTTAAAGCTTCATCTTCTCCTTCTTCTCCATCTGTAATAATATTAGTCATAAAATTTTCTTTTTTTAATGTTTCTGATATCGCATCTGCTAGACTATATTCATCTTCTATAATCAGTATTTTCATATTAAATTCCTTTCTCAAGGCACTCATAGGAATGAAGGTCTTGAATTTTTCTTTCAAACTATTTTTCTCCTAATTTTATGACATTATATAACTTGAACATTGAAAATTTATTGAATTTTTTAAATAATAGCATAAAAACAGACAATTAGCAACTCATTGAATTATTATATAAAATGTGTTAAAATGCTTGAGAGAAAGTATTTATAGTATGAAAGAAAAGTTCATGTATGCCTGAAACGAGAAAGGAATAAAATTTAAAATGAAAAGATATACCCAAAATGAAATAGATGAATTAGCAGATATACTAAAAAAAGATGGTGTCATTAGCGTTCCTACTGACACAGTTTATGGAATATGTGCACGTATGAATTCTAAAAAGGCACACGATAAATTAATGATGGTTAAAAATCGTCCTATAAATAAATTACTTCCAATTATGTGTGCAGATGAAGAACAAATAAAAAGTATTGCAGTAGTAAATAAAAGAGTAGAAAAAATAATACGTAACTTTATGCCGGGTCCTATTACATTAATTTTATTAAAAAGACCTGAACTTCCTGAATATATCAATAATGGTAGTTTAACAATTGCTGTAAGAATGGCCTCTTCAAAAATAATAGAAGAATTAATACGAAAAACTGGTAGCCCTCTTTTTATGACAAGTGCTAATCAAAGTGGTAGCCCTGTTTGTAAAAATTTAGATGAAATCAAAAAAGCTTGTCCTAGTTTAGATGGAATGTTAGAAGGTAATGTATCTTTTGGTCAAGGAAGTACTATTGTAGATTGTTCATCTGAATCTATAAAAATTTTAAGAGAAGGTCCAATTACATTAGAACAACTTATAAGTCGTTGCTGAAAATTTATTACTGCATACTGATGCTGTAACATCTGAAGATTTAGTTGTATCAGTATTTTTAATCTCGTATAAAATTTTATCAATTACAAAGAAATCCCCAGCTTTCATTTGAAAACTGGGGATAAAAATTCATATATAGTAGCTTATTGCATCATATGTTTTACCATATTATACTTTATCTTTTTGATGGTTACTTTTAGGTGAAATAACATTATTCCTATTTGGGCATCTGTTACTGGTTTAGCTAACATTTTTTTGTTATCTTGCCAAGCAAGACCTGTTTGCAAGCTAATTTTTAAGTCAAGATCATTTGGATTTATCATATAACATTCTTCATCAAATTTGTAATAAAAATGTACCAATTCATCTACTGGATTTATGCCATTTTCATTTTCGCAATAATATTCCAAATGAATATGTCCATTTTTATAATCTTTTTGAATAGGAACTACACTGTCATAGAAACATCCATTTTCGTCTTCCTTATATTTTGCCTGACATGAATTGCTAGACAAAATCAGACTTGTGTAAGGATTTTTACCTTCCCACTTTTCCAGACTAACATTTATACAATCTAAATATTCTATTGGATCCTTTAAGTCTAATTCATTGTTGCCATAAGGATTTACAATATTTTTGTATTCATCAAGTGTTTTGTATAAAATGTCCATCTTGCCTGCATGATTTTCATGAAACGGTAAAGGATAATTGTTTTTGATTAAAGAACAGTTAAGTAACTTCTTATAAGTTCTATTTGTCATTTCTTCAACCAAACTTTTGCTGTACTTTCCTTCAAGCATTGCTACCAGTGTCAATAATCCTTTGATGGTATGTATTTCCTCATTCCAAAAGTTGTCTCCACCTGGATGTTTTTCGGAAAATTCTGACATTGCCCGTTCCATAACTTTTTCTGGTACATGATTTCCTCTTCTCATAATATAGTATAAACCAGAGTGAAGGAAATATGTTCCTGAAATATCAAAACATGGTACTAATATGTCATGTCTAACAGGACTTAAACTGTCATTTAACCGTCTTGCTCCATATGTCTCCATTGCTACTATAAATTCTCTTATTGTAATACTCATGATGTTCCTCCTTATTAATATGAATTCTTTAATATAGTTAATATTTTAATTATACAACATTTTTCATATTTTTTCAAGTATTATAATGATTTAAAGGAAAAATAAATAGTCCAAAAATAACAAAAAATAACAAATTTATCAAATATAATTTACTTTTTTATGAAAATATGCTATAATAAAAAAGGAACTATTTATTTTTTATTCAATGTGGAGGGTAAAACTATGTTAAAAAAACTACGGAACACATTAATTGTAGCAATAGGTTTATTATTGCTATTCGGCATGAAGGAAGTTTCCTATGCACAAGATGCAGTAGTATCTGATATAGATACTGTTTACAATGAGCGACTTACTTCTTTGCTTTCAAATACTGATATGCAAGTGTTTGAAAAGTATGCAAATCTGTTAGTAATTTGCTATTGTCAGGTTTCTAATCTTTACATAAACGGAGAAATTCCAGCAGATTGGTATTTGCTCGAACGCAAGCCGTTTATTGATGAAATGAGAAACTTGCTTACTGCAACTAATGAACAAATGTTGGAAGGTTATAAATACTTGCTTACGTATCTTTTTGATACAATGACTGAAGATGCGATTGCAGGATATGAAGTAGATATTAATCTTTACAATTTTGTATTAAATGAGATTAATATCTATGGAGTACCTTTATAATAACCTAATCCTAAACAAAAAACGTAGCTTTAATCAGCTACGTTTTTTGTTTATTGTAACCCATATAATCGTTGGCTCGAAATTGAAAATTTCGACAACGATTTATATCTTTTCTTTTTGTAGTCTTTTTGTGATTAATCTTTTTGTTGGTATCATAAACAATGCCCCTATTAAAATTGGTAAGTAGAATGTATATATTCTCCAGAATAATACTCCTAAATTAATGGTTCCTTGTTTAAATATAGGCCCAAAAATTAGTAAAAATCCTCCTTCCGCTCCAAGACCTGCTCCCGGAGTAGGTACAATCGATACAAGTAATACTAAAAATGTCTGTCTTGTTACAATTTCCCAGAAATTTGCTCCAACATTTCCAAAAGTTTTATATACTGCAAATGTTATTGCATAATAAGTAACTGCTTGAATTAGTCCAGCTATTGACATCTTTAAGACCATTATTTTATGATTTTTTATTATTTTAAATTGTTCATTATAATTCTCTACACTTTTTTCAAAATTTTCTAATCTTTCTTCTGGTTCTTTTATTAACTTAAATTTGCCTATTCTAATTTTTGAAAGTAATTTAAATATAGGCTTTGCAATCTTCATAATTACTTCCTTTTTAGTACCAGCTGCAATTAGAAAAGTTAATAATATTACATTAATTGATACTCCTATTATTCCAATCACTAAGTATTGATTAAATAGATACTGAAAATGATTAAATTGAAAAATTAATACAATTACTGTAAACAACATCATCATAATTTGTTGTATTAAAAATTTCATTGATAATATTGATAATGAATCACTTGTCCTTTTTCCGCTTTTGCCCATTTCATAAACTTGCATTACTTGCCCACCTGTACTAAATGGTGTTAAGTTATTAAATAACTGGCCTATCATAGTAATTTTTATAGAATTGGTAAATTTCTGTGTAGGATATAATCTTTTAAGTGGAATATGCATATTTACAGCTTCTGAAAGCCACATTACTATTAAACATATTAATCCAAAAAGTACCCATTTATAATCTGCTGTTCTTAATATTTCACCTAAATTGTTTACATCATCTGTATTCATCATATAAGCAAAAGTTCCTATAAATATAAACAATATAAATAATGTACTTAAAATAATTACTTTTTTACTTGTCTTTTTTGCCTCTGTAGGTTCATTTGCTTCCAGTATTTTATCTTTTTTCTTAGTGTTTTGCTCTCCTTTTTGACTCACTTTACACCCCCATAGATAAACTTATGAAAAAATGATATACTTTTATTAATATACATATTTTTCATAAATAAGTCAAATTATTCTACCCATTTAAATGAATTTACTAGTTTTTCTATTGAATCCTTTAATACCGTTTCATCTTCTAAATTATAACTATATGTATCTATAACTGTTAACATATCACCTTTTAAAACATAATAAACATATTCTATTGATTCATAGTCTGCTTTATAAATCATTCTTAGTTTTAATACATTATACCCATTAGATGTTAATTCTATATTCTCTTCATAGGTTTCTGGTGTTGTTTCTTGCGACATTATAGATTCTTTTACAATCTGTTTTACAGTTTCTAAATCTGGCACTTGTTCTATATCATTTTGAAAATACATTACATCAATTGTTGCTGGGTATTTTGAGTAATCAGTTTCATCAATCTCGCCTTCTGGTGGAGTATTATTTATATATCTATAATAAATCCATTCATCTTCATAATAACTAGTACCTTTCTCCCAATCAGCATCAATTTTAAAACTGATAACATCATCTTTTACTTCTTGAGGACTAACATTTTTTATTTGAAAATAAGTAACTACACCTATCATCGTACATATAAAAATGATTCCTATAATAATAGTTATAACCTTAGAGTTAATTTTATTCTTAACTTTAATTGGCTTATCTTCTAGCTCTGTATTATAAAAAAATCTTCCTTTTGATTTTTTTATTATTCCAAAAGATTTTAAATTTTTAAAAGCGGTTTTTAATTCTGTATCTTCTCCTATTTCAGCATATAATTCATCTTTTAAAATTCCTTTGTCTTTTTTTAGAGCATTAAATTTTTCAAATATTGGTTTTATTTTAGATATTGAATCATCCTTTATTTTTTTTACTTCGCTTATATCTTTTGAATAAATATTTTCTTTTTCTCCGTTTTTAATTATTTTCCTAATACCTATAATTAATATACTTGCTCCAAATATAGTAAAAATAATAGCTATTACTGCATCAATTGATATTCCTTGTAAGAAGTTTAATTCTTCATATAAATATTTCATTGTGCTGAAATTTATATCTGCTCCTTCACTATGTATAAAAAATATAGGAATTGATATTAAAATAGTAAATATATCAACTAATATGGATATTATTACTAAAGTTATTGGTAAACTTTTTGTTATTTTTCCACCAAAAAGTTTATATCCATAAAATACACCAAATGCAATTAATATTGCTAAAGCAGATATCATTATATTTCCATAAGCATAAACTAGAATCCATGGTATTGATGCAACTAATCCTCCTAAAATAGCACCAATGAATCCCAAGAAATTATTATCTTTTACTTTAACAAGTTCTTTATGTTCTAGCTTATCTTTTTTATTCTTTTGCTTAGTTCTTTTTTCATCATTTGCTTTTTTTACATTTGCATTTTCTTTATCTTTTTTCACTGCTTTCCTCCTTGTATTTTTATAGTATTATATAAGTTATTTTTTGCAATTGCAATATTTTAGCCAATTTTTTGCTATTCTCAATATTATCATTTGGAATTAGATTTAAAATTTTTTATATAATAGTTGAAAATATCGTAAAAATAATATATAATTATTTTTGGAAAGTTTTCTCTTGAAACTCCTCTAAAATATAAATTTCATATCGAAAATATTTTCATTATATGCACCAGTAGCTTAGCTGGATAGAGCACTCGGCTACGAACCGAGAGGTCGGGGATTCGAATTCCTCCTGGTGCACCATACTCTCAAGCTAATTTGAGAGTTTTTATTTTTCTCTTTGCAGTATATATTTTCCCTAAATTTCTTTATAATATAAAATAGTAATATTACGATTATAAAAAATTGAAAAATTAATAGCTACAAAATATAGATTGGAGAAAAAATGAAAAAGATTACATAGGAGTACAATACACAGAAGGGGCTGTAAAAAAAGTCCCTTATATTTTTATATAAAATTTTTTTATCTACATTGTAATTTATAAAAATTATGATATACTATATTTAATTACATTTTACTACAAATGAGGAGGTTTGATGAACGCTCAAGATTTAAGAAATTTATTAGAACAGTCTAATGATAAATTTAGTATATTAGCAAATCGAGAAACCTTGAAAAACTATGAAATAAGGGTTAATGAATTTTTAAGTTTAATAAAAGATTTTTTAAATGATGATGAAAAATTCAAATTATTTAGTTATCCCCATTATTTACAGTTTAAAAGTCATATAAAGCGTGGCATAATTAATACTGTTTCTGATGAAAATATAAAATTTAAAATGCTTACTGACGACAACATTACAAAAGATTTTTCAAATTTTGAAATTGTTGATATTATTGAAACAATGAGTGATACTAAAAAACAAGCATTACTATATAAACAAGATTTTTTAGAAAAGCATCAAGTTTCTAGCTATGATTCAGCAAAGATTTTATTAAGTTGTTCTGAAGAAAAAAGAGCAGAAATATTATTAGATAGCAATTTAATAATAAACACATTGAAACTTGAAGATTATAGAATTTCTAAGCTTATAACCAGCTTAGCAAGAGATGAAGATAAAATTAAAATTCTAGATATGTATCAGCTAGAAGATTACCAAAAAATTGATGTTTTAAAAACTTGTAATGATAACTATAAAATAAATATGCTACTTAAGCAAAATAAATTTTCTAGATATAATATACTAGATTTGTTAACGTCAGTTGATTCTAATAACTTAGGTCAATTTTTCTTGGAACACAAAGAATTTTGTCATAATAATAATATTAGACCATTCGAAGTAATAAAATCATTAGATGAAAAACAACAAATGGATTTTGTAAAAAATTTAGAAAATATGGGTTTGACATTAAATGAAAAAAGAGAAATTTTAGCTACTTTATCAACAGAGGTAAAGCAAAATTTTAATAATCAGATTTTACCAGAAGAATATACATCCGCTCTTAATATTCCTGTTTCAGAGTCTCGGAATTGTTATAGATTTTTCAAGAAACTTTGAAGATTATCGTGGCTTGGACAATGTGCTAAATATTAATCCCGAACAGTTTACAAAAGAACAGAGAGCTCAATTTATGAAACTTTGCGATATATGTCCTAATATGAGTGTACTTAGTACTATGAACGATACGGTTTCATTTAGCTCAACTGCAAAAGAGTATAAAGAGGCTGAAGAATGGATAAGTTCAGTTATAGATAATCTTGACCCAACATATTCAAAAGCACAAAAATTGGCAGTTATTGATAATGCTATTGGTAAAAAAATAAGTTATAGTCCTGATTTTGATACAGAAGTATATAGTGCTCAAGATTCTAGAGCATTATGGAAAATAGTTAGTTCTGGATATGGCGTTTGTAACGGAATAGCGAAAGTGGAACAATATATGCTTGATAAAGTAGGTATAGAAAGTGAACTTATAAGCAGTGGCTCACATGCATTTTTGAAAGTTAAAGATATTGAACTTTCTCTTGAAAATGGCGAAACTATAAAAGGTAATACTATCTTAGATCCAACTTGGAATTTATCAAGACATAGATTTAGTGCAAGACCTGAGAATTTTTGCATAAGCTATGAACAAGCTAGAGCAAATGACATTGATATTTATGGCATTGATCATGAGTGTCATAAGAATGATGAAAAATTGCAAGATGTAACCTTAGGTTTAGATGATAAAGGTTTAAGAGAATTATTTAAAAGTGTTGGATTAGCTCAAAAAGATGGTAGCTTTCCTATATCAAACTTAATTGATAAGTCTAAACAAATAGATGAACTTTATGCAAATCAACCAGAAAAAAATATTAGTGAGCAATTTTCTTTATTGCAGCAAGCATGTCCTGAATTTGCTAAGTGTCAGAATTCTAGTATGACTATTTTAAGTGATATATTATTAAATTATGATAATTTAAAATTTAATAAATGTATTGTTGATAGAGTTTATAGTAAAAATGATAAAGAAAAGGAATCTTTTATGTATGTTTATATAGATTCAGATGAATTAGGAAAGAAATTTTACTTTGCTGACAAAGATAAAGGTCAATTTTCTGAGTTATCACAAGAAGAATTTACTCAACAATTCGAATGCTATGAAAAAGATTTAACCCTTCATAATCGGATTTAGACCATGGGAAATCAAGCAACCAGAAAAAGTAGATATTGATTTATCAACAAGTTCTGGCAAAATGGTAGCTGAGGAGGAACCAGAAAGATGAATATTTTTAAAAAGTTATTTTTATCTATAAAAAATATATTTATAAAAAAAAATGAAATAAAAAAATTACCAGAACCCGAAAACGATATTAATCAAGACTCAAGAAATAATTTCATCGAATCTTTAAAAGTAACTCCTATAGAAAAAATAAACAAGAAAAAAGTTGAAACTTTAACTTGTAATGGTGATGGATTAGGAATTCAAAAAAAGATAAGGTCTTAAATTGGGTAATATATAGAACATTTTATATAAATTTTATAATTCTTCAGAGGATATCATTTTTCGATATCCTCTAAATAATTTATTCTCCTAATTTTCTCAACACGAATTCATTTGTATTATCTTCAGAGCGTACCAATTCGTAGCTCGCCTTATTTAGATTAATAGCAACAATTGGTCTCAAACAACACTCAGCACCAGTCGGTTCACTTGAACCATCCCAAACAAATCCCCAACTCTGCATCCTTTTAAAACCGATTTCAAATGCCCACATTCCAAGAGCAGCATTCTTACCAGAATATCCTTCAGCGCTATCCCTCGAGGCAATCCAATATCTACTAAAACTTTGTCCGGCTCCCGTTCACTTATCAGTAAATTATTATACATCGTCGGAACTGTATTCGACCATGAGCTTCCCCCTTCATACCATGATTGTTTTATCTCATTATTTTCACTATTATCTTCACTTCCAAGTGAAGGTAATTCTCTTTCCCATGTAATACCTTCAGGGTCTTCTTGAACAGACCACTTAGAATCACATTTTTTCCACATTTCTGGTAGAGATTTAAATTCAAATTTGTCTATTGTATCACCAAATTTTATAGTCTTTTCTGTTCCATCTTCTTTAGAAATTACAAACTGATAACTCGTATAATCATATGTACTTACTTTCTGTATATCACTTCTTCTTAAATTTGTTACACTTATTCCATTTTTTAACTCTTTTCCATTATGCTGTCCAAAGCAGTCTCTACATATTTGATTCATTTCATATACTCCATAATTATATCCATCTTCTCCATTTAATTTTAATCTCGTAATTGTTGGAGTTTCTGAAATTAACCTTAATACTTCTCCATCAAAATCCCAAATTCTCCATTTCATTGTTGCTATTTCATCTTCTTCACTTTCTTCGAACTCCATTATATTAGTAGCAATATTATCAGGAACTCCACTATCATTTTCAAATGTTATTTTATCTGGTATATATCCTGTAACAAAAGCTCCAACATATTCGCTATTCATTTCTTTTCCTATTTCACTTATTAACTCTACCTCATCTTCTTGTGCTTTTTTATACTTATCTGCTGCATTTCTTGCTCTGCTGAATAATCCATCTCCGTTTATTGCCATATTTAGTGTTACTCCTGCTAATATCAGCAATATTATTATTGTTACTACTAGTGCTATTAAAGTGATA
>CANQYG010000028.1 GCA_947628015.1 uncultured Clostridia bacterium | reverse complement strand
ATCAAATACTGGTGTTTCAACTTTCCATCCTAAAGCTCTTGCTGCCATTCCTAAGTGAACTTCTAGAACTTGACCTAAGTTCATACGAGAAGGTACACCCATTGGGTTAAGTACAATGTCAACTGGTGTTCCATCTGGTAAGAAAGGCATATCTTCTTCTGGAAGAATTCTTGATATAACACCTTTATTTCCGTGACGTCCAGACATCTTATCACCAACTGATATTTTTCTCTTTGTTGCTATATAACATCTAATTACTTGATTTACACCAGGACCTAATTCGTCTGAATTATCTCTAGTAAATACTTTTACATCAACAACTGTACCAGCTTCACCATGAGGTAATTTCAAAGATGTATCTCTTACTTCTCTAGATTTTTCACCAAATATAGCTCTTAATAATCTTTCTTCAGCAGTAAGTTCTGTTTCACCTTTAGGTGTAACTTTACCAACTAAAATATCTCCTGATCTAACTTCTGCACCTATTCTTATAATACCATCTTCGTCTAAGTCTTTTAAAACATCTTCACCAACATTTGGTATATCACGAGTAATTTCTTCAGGACCTAGTTTTGTGTCACGACATTCACAGTCATATTCTTCAATGTGGATTGATGTATAAACATCTTCTTTAACTAATCTTTCGCTTAGTAAAATAGCGTCCTCGAAGTTATAACCTTCCCAAGTTGAGAATGCTATAAG
Organism: uncultured Clostridia bacterium; assembly: GCA_947628015.1. Lineage (GTDB taxonomy): Bacteria > Bacillota > Clostridia > TANB77 > CAG-508 > CAG-793. The sequence continues at coordinate 14,175 of CANQYG010000028.1, read as the reverse complement.
GGCATTTCTTCCAAGTGCCATTTCACCACCATCTGTTGCTGGTCCATCAGCTAGAGTATCTCCTGCTTTTACCTTTTCACCAACTGAAACAATTGGTCTTTGATTTATACATGTTCCACCATTAGTTCTCTTGAACTTTAATAATCTATATTTTGTTACTTCGTTATTTTTATTTCTTACTGAAATTTCATCAGCTGAAACCTTTTCAACAATACCATCTTCTTTAGCAACTACAGTAATTCCTGAATCTTTAGCTGCTCTGTATTCCATACCAGTTCCAACAATTGGAGCTTCTGTTTTTAGAAGTGGTACAGCTTGTCTTTGCATGTTTGAACCCATAAGTGAACGCTTAACATCATCATGCTCTAGGAAAGGAATCATAGCTGCAGCAACAGAAACTAACTCTTTTGGTGAAACTTCTATGTAATCAACTTGATCTGCTGGAACTTCTTTGAATTCTGTTACTTGTCTAACTTTTATTTTCTTGTTAACAAACTTTCCATTTTCATCAATTGGTTCACTTGCTTGACCTATAGTATATTTATCTTCTTGATCAGCAGATAAATAATCTACTTGGTCAGTAACTTTGCCTGTCTTTTTATCAATTTTTCTATATGGAGTTTCAATAAATCCATATTCATTAATTCTTGCAAAAGAACATAAAGCTGAAATTAAACCTATGTTAGGTCCTTCTGGAGATTCAACTGGGCATAATCTTCCATAGTGAGTATAGTGAATATCTCTAACTTCAAAGCCTGCTCTTTCTCTTGTAAGTCCACCAGGTCCTAAAGCTGATATTCTTCTTTTATGTGTAAGCTCAGAAAGTGGGTTTGTTTGATCCATAAATTGTGATAATTGTGAGCTACCAAAGAATTCTCTTATTGCTGATGATATTGGCTTTGTATTAATAAGTGCTTGAGGTGTAATTGAGTCTAAATCTTGAATTGTCATTCTTTCTTTTACAACTCTTTCAAGTCTAGCTAAACCAATTCTAAATTGATTTTGTAGTAATTCACCAACACATCTAATACGTCTGTTTCCTAAATGGTCAATATCATCAATTTTTCCTAGTCCATGATATAGATTTAAAAGATAACTTATTGAGCCAATAATATCTTCATTTGTAATATGTTTTGGAATAAGCTCATCTTTTCTATTTTTTAGCTCTTCATATAATTTATCCTTTGGTGTATTGTCTAAAATATTTTTTAAAGCTATATAATTAACAAGTTCTTTTATTTTTAAATCACTTATATCAATGTCAACAAAGTTTTTAATATCAACTGTTCCATTACCTATAACTGTGATTTTGCTTTCTCCACATTTTATATACACACTGTTAATTCCAGCATTTTGGATTTCCCAAGCCATATCTTGTGAAATTTCTTCATCTTTTTCTACTAAAATCTCTCCTGTTTCAGGATTTGAAATTGTATCTGCTGCTATTTGGCCTGTAATTCTATCTGCTAAGCATAATTTATTATTAAATTTATGTCTTCCAACTTTAGCTAAATCATATCTTTTTGGATCAAAGAATAATCTGTCAAATAAAGTTCTAGCAGCCTCTACTGTAGGAAGTTCACCAGGTCTTAATTTTTTATAAATTTCTACCAATGAATCATTCATTGTCTTAATAGGATCTTTTTCAATTGTTGATTTAAGTAATGTTTCATCACCAAATAGGGCTAATATTTGGTCATCACTTTCAATTCCTATTGCTCTTAATAATGTTGTAATTGGTATTTTTCTTGTTCTATCAACTCTTACATAGAAAATATCGTTGTTGTCTGTTTCATATTCAAGCCAAGCTCCACGAAGTGGCATAACAGTTGATGTAAATAATTTCTTACCTGTTTTAGTGTCTAAAGTATCTGCATAATAGCAACTAGGTGAACGAACTAATTGGCTAACTACAACTCTTTCAGCACCATTAATAATAAATGTACCTGTTTCAGTCATTATTGGAAAATCTCCAAGGTAAATCTCTTGCTCTTTGATTTCTCCAGTTTCTTTATTAAATAATCTTACTCTAACGTGTAATTTTGTTGAATAAGTTGCATCTCTCTCTTTTGCATCTTCTTCTGTGTATTTTGTTTTTTCATCCATTCTATAGTCTAAAAAATCAAGTCTTAGATTTTGTGAGTAATCTTCTATTGGAGAAACTTCTTTTAATACTTCTCCTAAACCTTCTTCAATAAACCAATTATAGGAATCTTTTTGAACTTTTATTAAGTTTGGCATCTCAATAAAATCACCTATTTTTGAAAAAGATTTACGTATTGTCTTGTTGTGTTTAACATCTTTTACCTTTACCAAAGTAATACCCTCCTTAATTCAATACTTTTAAGCAGATTTTAGGCGTATATTACTTTTATAAGAAGTCCTTCTTAACATATATTTTCTTTATAAAACCTTAATTACTGCTCTTATATTAAGATTTTATAAAAAAATTATATATGTAATTCCTCTTCTTATAGAATTTACATAAATAAAATTAAAGGGCAAAAAAAGGTAAACCGATACATGTATCGATTTTACCTTTTATGTTTATTTTTAATTATTTCACGATTACCGAATTTATCATCTATTAGCCCTCTAGATTTTTATTCGTACAAAATATACTTTTTTAATTATACTAAAAAAATTAAAGCTTGTCAATAATTTTTTAGCTGAATTTTATAAAAGTGAAGTGAAATTTCATGTATAATTATTCTATATAGATATTTTTTATGTGATTAATATAGAATTTTTCTTTTTTATATATTTCTATTACATCAAATCTTATATTTCTCTTTTCTAATTTATTTATATAAATATAGTATTTACTTGCATTTAATATATGTTTTTGTTTTCTTTTATCAACTGCATCTATTGGATATCCATAATTTGTATTCTTTCTCGTTTTTACTTCAATAAAAACTATTTCATTTTTATCTTGTGCAATTATATCTATTTCTCCTTGTCTACATCTAAAATTCCTTATTATTATTCTATATCCATTTTTTATTAAATACTTTGTTCCTATTTCTTCTCCTGTTTTTCCTAATATATGTCTTTCATACATCTTATATATTTATCTCCCGGCAAACTTTCTGCAAATCCATCTACTTCTAACATAAATAATATTTCATTTACTTCACTTATCTTTTTATTTACTCTTTTTGCTATTTCATCTACTGTCTGAGGCAGAGCACACAAATTCTCATACACCTCTTTGAATCTGCCTTCTATTTGAGGTTTCTCTTCTTCATTTCCTAGCAAATCTAATATATCTTGTGTTGACATTACAAGATTTGCTCCTTCTTGAAGTAATCTATTTGTTCCATAGCTATTCTTTTGATTTATATTTCCCGGTATACAAGCAACTTCCTTCTTTTGTTTTAGTCCATATCTTGCTGTGATTGTACTACCACTCCTATACTTTGCTTCTATTACTAGAATTAAATCTGCTAACCCACTTATTATTCTATTTCTTTTTGGAAATCTACTCATTTCAACATCTTCGTTTTGTTCCCATTCACTTATAATCAATCCATTATTTTGAATTATTTTTTCTGCTAAAATTTTATTTTCTGATGGGTATATTTTATTTAAACCTGATGCAATAACTGCAATAGTTTTACCTTCATTTTGCATAGAATTTATATGTACAACTGTATCAATTCCAACTGCTAGTCCACTTATTATACATATTCCTATCTTTGAAAGTTCTCTTGCAAATCTTTCTGCTTGATTTCTACCATATTCTGTGCAATCTCTTGAACCAACTATTGCTACTGTTTTTCTCTTTAATAGTTCTATATTTCCTTCTGTATAAAGTTTTTTTGGATAATTTTTTATTTTTAATAATTTTTCTGGATAGTTTTTATTTGTACTTGATAATGTTTTTATTTTAATACCTTATAATCCACTTTATTAATTTATTGGATTATATCTCCTTTCTTCTAAAACTTATTCTTTTAATTTATAGATTTTATTACTTTATATTTAATTAACTTATATTAATTGCTTTTATTTAGTTATTCTATATCATTATATTTCTTGTCCAAACTCCTATACTGTATTGCCTCTGCTATATGCTTTTTTTCAATATTCTTTTTTCCTTCCAAATCAGCAATTGTTCTTGCAACTTTTAATATCTTATTATGTGCTCTAGCACTTAATCCTAACTTATGATATGCTATTTTTAATAATTCTTTACTTTCATCATCTATCTTGCAATATTTTTCACATTGACTAGAATTAAGCTCGGCATTTGAATATATTTTTTCATTTTTATATCTTTTAGCTTGAATGTTCCTTGCATTATCTACTCTTTCTTTTATTTTGCAAGATGTTTCTGGTAATCCTGAATCTAATTTATCATAGCTTACTCTTTGCACTTCAATTTGCAAATCAATTCTATCTAAAAGTGGTCCACTTAACTTATTCATATATCTTTTTATTTCATTTTGAGTACAATTACACTTTTTGTAACTTGAACCATAATATCCACAAGGACAAGGATTCATTGAGGCAACTAAAACAAAGTTACAAGGATATGTTAATGTTTGATTTACTCTGCTAATTGTTACTTTTTTATCTTCTAAAGGTCCTCTTAAAACTTCCAATGTATTTTTGTCAAATTCTGCAATTTCATCTAAAAATAAAACTCCATTATGTGCTAAGCTTATTTCTCCCGGTTTTGGTATCTTTCCACCACCTATTAGTGCAGATTTTGTTATTGTGTGATAAGGACTTCTAAAAGGTCTCGAAATTATTATATTTTCATTACTTTTCAAAGTTCCTGCAATACTATGAATTTTAGTTGTTTCTAATGATTCTTCAAAACTTAAGTCTGGAAGTATTGTATTTAGCCTTTGTGCTAGCATTGTCTTTCCGAGCTCCTGGACTTCCTATTAGCACAATATTATGACCACCTGCTGCTACAATTTCTAAAGCTCTTTTTACATTTTCTTGTCCCTTAACATCTGAAAAATCAATGCTGTATTTATTTTTGCTTCTGTTTACTTCTTCCCAAGTTGATTTCATTTCTTGAAGTGTTGTTTTTCCTTTTAAATATTGGATAATTTCATTTAGAGTTTCTGCACCAAGTATTTTTATTCCATTAATAAGTTCTACTTCTTCTATATTTCCTTTTGGAATTATTATCTCTTTTACACCTAGTCTTTTGGCTTCAATGCAAATTGGTAAGATTCCATTTATTTTGTTTATTCTACCATCTAATGACAACTCACCAATAAAAACTGTGTTTTCTATTTTTTTACTAATTTTAATATTTTCCATACTAAATAAGACTCCAATTGCAATTGGTAAGTCAAGATATGAGCCTTCTTTTCTTATATCTGCTGGAGCTAAGTTTACTAAAATTCGTTTACTAAAAAGTCCATACCCAGAATTTTTTATCGCTGTTCTTACTCTTTCTTTTGACTCTTTAATACTTGTATCTGGAAGCCCTACTATTTCCCATTCTGGAAGACCACTTGAAACATCTACTTGAACATTTACAATATATCCCTCTAAGCCTTTAAGTGACATACTTTTTATTATTGAAAGCAATATTTTTCTCCTTATTTTTTGTTTGGATTTATTATCAGAAATAAATTTTTTGAATAAATTTTTTTGATTAAAAAAATTATAATGTCATAATATGGAAAAGTCAAGTAAAATCGTATGACATATTTCGACAATTTTTTTTACGACTTTACTTAACTTATCATTTCTTCTTTATTCTTAAAATGCATTAATAATTTTCATATTTTTCTAATATAATGTTTATTTTATGGTAATATATTATCTTCATTTATTACTTAATTCATATTTAATACCTTCATCTGTTTCTATTTTTTTCAAACTATATCCACTTTTGTCTAAGTTTATACTTACTACAGGTCTTAAATGTCTCGTATAATTTGCAACATATCCATCACTTCCAAATAAACAATCATTTCCAACTAAAGAATAACCTCCCCAATCGTTTACTACTCCAATTCCAAACCAACAATTAATAGCATATAATCGAACACTCCTACCCGTAAGCCATGAAACAACATTATTACCAACACCAATCCCCTTCTCCGGAAATATTAAGTTATAGTACAATTCATCTTTAAACTCATATTCCTTATGAAGAAAGTTATGAACCCAATATGATTCTTTAAATTTTGTATCTTTATCTCCCATTTCAAATGGTTCTTCTTCATCTAATATACCATACTCCTTTTCCCATAATAAGCATTCTTTATCACTTTTTGAACCATTTAATTCATAACTCCATTCTCTATCCTTTTGCCATACCTTTGGAAATTTAAAATTTGGTTCATAAGTTTTTGTTTCTCCAAATTTTACTGCTTTTTCTGTTCCTTCTGTAACTTCTCCCCAACTATCATACGCTTGATTAAATTTCGTATAATCATAAGTAATTACATCTTGTATATCACTCCTTTTTAAATTAGATACACTTACTCCATTCATAGTCGTACTTCCATAACATTTTCTACAAATTTCATTTATTAAATATACTCCATTATTATATCCAGTTGCTCCCTTTAATGTTAGTTGTGCTTTTGTTGGCTTTTCTGATATTATTCTCAATGTTGTTCCATCATAGTCCCATATTCTCCATTTTATTTCATTTTCTGTTGTAAACGTTTGCACACCACTTTGGTTTAAGTTTTCATTATTTATTTCGTTCCCTTTACTATCTAAATTACTTTCTCCTAATCCTGATATATTACCTTCTATAATATATGTACCTTCTGTTGGCTCATACCCTTCTACATATGCTCCTACATATTCACTATTCATTTCTTTTCCTATTTCACTTATTAGTTTTGCCTCATCTTCTTGCGCCTTTTTATATTTCTCTGCTGCTTCTCTTGCTTTACTAAAAAGTCCGTCTCCTGACATTGCCATATTTAATGTTACCCCTGCTAAGATTAACAATATTATTATTGTTACTACAAGTGCTATTAATGTTATACCTTTTTCTTTTAATTTTTGTACTTTTTTCTTATTTAGTAACTGTAAATTAATCTTGTCTTTTTCTTGTATTTTATTACATTTCATTTGTTTAAACCTCCATTTTTACATTATGTTATTTTTATTAAGTTAAAAACTTAATAAAAAAATAGAAAATCTTATAATCAGCTTTATTTAAGCTTTTTATAAGATTTTTCTTTTTCATTTTTTATTCAATTATTACAAACTTTTATTTTTTATTTTCTTGATTTTATATTGATATTATGCTATATTTTTAGCATATAAATTTTTATTAAGTTTTTAAATTAATAAAAATTAATATGTTCAATTTAATCAATATATTTTCTATACTATCATCACTATCATTCTTTTATTCTCTAATATCAATTTCCTATTCTTTTGTTAATTTATATTCATTTTCACTATCATTCTGAATCAACTTATATCCACTCAATGCAAGATTTATAGATACAATTGGGCGAAGACTACCTTCAGATTTAACTTCTAAGCCAGAAGAGTTTAAAGTAGGTCCTCCCTGCATACCCAGATCTGGTTCACTAGTATCAAATATGCAAATCTCAAAGTTACAACTGGTGTCACCCAAAAAGACGCAACGACTTGCCAGCCAATAATCTTTCATCCATGCCTGGTTTTCCCCATTTTTAAACAATAAATCATAATATTTCAAATTTTTAAATTCTCCTTGTTCATATTTATATTTATGATAGTAATTCGATTGTGTAAATTCTGTTCCTGCACTTGTACTTTCTACTCCTGTTCCGTTATCACTTCCATATTCTTGCTCCCATGGTATTTCTGTGCTCTTATCTCCTGTTCCTTTTTTTGATTCACTATCATATCTATATGCCCACGTACTATCATGATTAATCCACATTGTGGGAGCCTGATAATATTCTTCAAATTTTCTTGTTTCTCCATAATATATTAAATTTTCTTCACTTACATCATCCAAAACATCTTGCCAAGTATTATCTCCACTTGCTCTATGCTTAAATTTTGTATAATCGTAATTACTTATTGCTTCTATATCACTTCTTCTTAAATTTCTTACTGTCACTCCTTCATCTTCACTAGAAAAACATTTTCTACAAATTTCATTCATTAAATATACTCCATTATTATATCCTGCTGCACCTTTTAATTGTAAATTAGCAGTTGTTGGTCTATCTAATATTATTCTTAATGTTGTTCCATCATAATCCCAGATTCTCCATTTTAATGTTCCTTCTCCTCCTGTTGTAAATGTTTGAGTACCTACAATATCATCTACTCCTGATTGTTCTTTTGTTATTTCAAATGAACCACTTTTTGGCTCATATCCCGTAACATATGCTCCTACATATTCACTATTCATTTCTTTTCCTATTTCACTTATTAATTTTGCCTCATCTTCTTGGGCTTTTTTATATTTGTCTGCTGCATTTCTTGCTTTACTAAATAAGCCATCTCCTGACATTGCCATATTTAATGTTACCCCTGCTAAAATCAACAATATTATTATTGTTACTACTAGTGCTATTAATGTTATTCCTTTTTCTTTTAAGTTCTGTTTTTTCTTATTTTTCAATTGTAATTTAACATTTTCTTTTTCTTGCATTTCCTTACATTTCATTTGTTTTAAAACCTCCATTTTTACATTATGTTATTTTTATTAAGGTAAAAACTTAATAAAAAAGTAAAAAATCTTATAATTAGCTTTATTTAAGCTTTTTATAAGATTTTTATTTTTCATTTTTTATTAAATTGTTATATATCTTTAATTTTTATTTTCTTGATTTTATATTGATATTATGCTATATTTTTCATATATCAATTTTTATTAAGTTTTTACATTAATAAAATTTCTTATTTTTTAATCTATAGTTGTACTTGTTCTTCCTGTTCCTAATACATCTTCTTGAAGTGATCTCCATGTATTGCAACCAATTATTCCGTCTACCGCTAATCCTTCTCTTTGTTGATACCTTCTTACTGCATTTTGAGTTTTTGTTCCAAATATTCCATCTAACCCACCTGTTTCAAATCCTAAAGTATTTAAATCATCTTGTGCTATCATTACATAAGAGCCTCTTGAGCCATTACTTATTTGTGGATATCCTCCTGTGGAACAAGCTGGATTTCCTCTTCTTTTATCAAAGTGAACCCATGTTGGAGTAAGTGATTTTGGTTCAACATATGACCACACGCCTGAATTTCTTGCACTATTGTATAATTTATTTCTTTGTTCATCATTAAGAGTCTGACCTACATCAAATGCTAGCCCTGCATAATGTTGTGAAAATGTTCCATGTCCTCCTTCCCAAGGTCTTTTAAATGCAAACCCTACTGGTATTGGTCCTCCATAAATATATCTTTGGCTATTCCACGCTATCATTGCTCTTTTTTCTGTCCACAGCAAATTACTATTACTTGATCCTCTAAATTCTCCTACTGTTAATGTTCTATTTGTAACATAAGGCATAGCCTCTTTTTCTCCTCTATAATATGTTTCCATACGGTTTGTATCATTATTATAAACTTTTATTTTTGCCATACAAAAATCCTTCCTTTTTCTATAAAACTATTTCATCATCCTATTTATAATTTATGCAAAATATTTTTATTTTGTTATATAAATTTTGAATATTTTTCTTTTTTTGAAAAATAATAAAAATATATTGTTTTTAGAAAGGATATTATTATGGCTAGTTTAAATCAAATTGAATTGCAAAATTTAAAAAATTTTATTTCATTATCTAGTATAGAAAATACTAAATTAACTTCTTATAGTAGTACATCTGTTGACCCTCAAGTGAAACAACTTTTTACTAAAGCATCTCAAGATAGTTTAAATACCAAAGAAACTTTAATGACTTTTCTTAATAATTAAATTTATATAATTTTATAAAAATTATAATTAATTTATTTTTTATAATCAAAATTAGAAAGGAATGAATTTAAAATGGATGAAAAAACAATGATAAATGATGTTTTAGAGCAAACAAAGTCTAAGCTTACTTGCTACCAAACTGCTATATCTGAAACTGAAAATATAGAACTTAGACAAACCTTAAAACAGCTTCGTGATAATTTAGAAAGTTTTCAATATGAACTTTTTAAAGTAGCAAATTCAAAAGGATATTATATTCCTGCCCAAGTTGCTTCTGAAAAAGAAATTCAAAAAGTAAGAAAAGAATTAGAAAATCTATAAATCATTGATATAAAATCAAAGATTACATTATAAAAAGTAGTATAATTTTAACTTTTATACTACTTTTTCATTTTATATTTATTCTTTTTTATCTGTATTTTCTTCTGCTTCAATAGTCATTACTTTTTCTTTATCTTTAAGTTTTACATTAATAAAGTCTTCAATTACAAGTTTTATAAGAGTTATGATTGGTACTGATATAAACATACCAATTATACCAAAGTATGCTCCACCTACTGTAACTGCAAATATTACAAGTAGAGGGCTTATTTTTAATCTAGAACTTGTTATTTTTGGATTTATAATATTAGCATCTATTTGTTGTAAAATTATAACTACTATCGCCATAATTAATGCTTGTTTCCAGCCTCCTGTTAGAAGGGTTATTATTACTGATATTGCAACTCCAACTATAGCTCCAAAGTAAGGAATAAGATTTGATATTCCTATAAATACACCTAAAAGTATTGAATATTTAACTCCAATTATTGACATTGCAATACTTGTTACGACAGCAACAACAAGAGCATCTATTACTTGACTAGATATAAAGTTAACAAATATTTCATTTCCTGATGAAAAATATTTATGAAATTTTTTATATCCACTTTCTTTCATTATAGATTTAGCAAACTTATTTATAAAATCAACTATAGACTCTCTTTGTGCTAATATATATATTGAACATATAATTGCTATAAAAATATTTGCTATTGATTTAACTGCTCCAAAGGCTGAATCAATATATGTTTTAATTTTTTCTGGTGTAAACCATTCTTCAAAATTAATTGCTTGAATGTACTCAACTATTGGTTTTAAAATGTTAGTTTGAACCCATGGTGCTATATCAAAATTTAGTTCATCTGCACTTATTGCATTATAATAACTTTGAATATTTCTTACCAAATCATTTATGCTATCCACTATAATTGGTATAATAAATTTTATAATTATTGAGATAGCTACAATAGCTAAAGCATATACAATTGTAATACTTAATCCTCTGGTATGTTTTAGTTTTGTTTTTTTCTTGAAAAATGTCTCAATCTTTTTCGATGGAAGGTATAAAACATATGCTATTATTATACCAATAACAAATGGCATTAATATATAAAATAAATTAGCTAACCACTTTCCTATTCCAGAAAAATTATCTAGAAATTTATATATTACTATTAAAACAATACCAATAGAAACCCAATATATCCATCTTTTTGTTCCCATTATTTTTTCTTTTTTCATAATAAAATCATTCCTTTCTCAAGGCACACATAGGAATGAAAGTCTTGAATCTATCTTTCAAACTATATCTCCTTTTATAACTAATTAAATGTTTATCTCAAGTTCTACCGGACAATGGTCACTACCTAAAATATCTTGATGAATTTTAGCATCTATTATTTTTTCTTTTATCCTATCAGATACTATAAAATAATCTATTCTCCAGCCTGCATTGTTTTTTCTTGCATTAAACATATATGACCACCAAGTGTAGCAATCTTTTTTATCTGGATATTTATATCTAAATGTATCAATGAAATTACTATTTAATAAAAGTGTCATTTTTTCTCTTTCTTCATCTGTAAATCCTGCGTTATGATGATTGCTAGAAGGATTTTTTAAGTCTATTTCTTTATGTGCGACATTAAAATCTCCACAATAGATAACTGGTTTTATTTTATCTAATTTTATTAAGTAATCTCTAATCTTATCTTCCCATTCCATTCTAAAATCTAGCCTTTCCAACTCTCTTTTAGAATTTGGAGTGTAGCAATTTACTAAATAAAAGTTGTCATATTCACAAGTTATTACTCTACCTTCATTGTCATCACCATAAGTAACTGAAATTGGCTTAATCTTTGAAAATACTGCTGTGCCAGAATATCCTTTCTTTTCAGCACTATTCCAATAATTAAATTCTCTTAATTTTTTCATATTTTCATCAATTTGTTCTTCTTGAAGTTTTGTTTCTTGTATGCAGAATATATCTGCATCTATTTTTTCAAAAAAATCACAAAAACCTTTATTTATTGCTGCTCTTATGCCATTTACATTCCAAGAAATTAGTTTCATATTTTACCACCTTTAAAATTTAAAAACTGAATGCCTATATTAGACATCCAGCTCTTGCATTTTACTACATTACATTAAAATACCAGTTTCCACCTATGTTAACACTTCCAGATGTTTGATAACCTCTAAATGATAAGTATTTGTGGTTTCTTTTACCATTTAATGCATCTAAAACTGCTTGTTTAACATAACTTGCATAGTTTCCACTTAGTCTTCTTTTCCAGTTAGAGTCTATAGAATAACAAAATTGTCCTTTTGCTTCATATTGTGAAAGTGGGTCAGAACCACGACTTTTCCATCTACTATTTTGTGTTCTGTTACATGCTGTTGTTATAACAGCTAAAGCTCCATCATAGCTTGAGCTACATTCTTGAGCCGTTATTGCACAAAGCAAGTCTAAATCAGATTCTGAATAAGTCCATCTTCCTTCTCCAACATAAACTGCACTACTTCTTGATGTAACTGTTACTGTTCTTACTTCTACTATTTTGTCTACTGGCTCTTTTACTACTGTACTTGAAACTTCTGTTCTTTCAATTTCTTCACCATTTTGATATTTTACTCTATAAACAACTTCTCTAATTCCATTTACACCTATTTGTGTAACTCTATTTTGTACATTACTATTTCCGTTTGAAACATCCTTTGTAATCGTTTCAAATGGTATTTCTTCTTGTATAGTTATTAATTTTTCAACTATAGATGTATAACTTTGTAAAATTTCTTCAGCTGAAAAATAATTTTCTTTAGCAAGTTCTACTTGATTTGCACTCGTAATTGTAATTGTTTTATCATCAGATAACTCTTCATCAACTTTTGGAGTTACTCTTTCATTTTCTAATATTACAATATGATTTTCAGTTAATATATCTGATACCTTGCTACTAGTAGTCATTACCTTCATTTCATAACCACTTGAAAGCACTATTTTAACTGAGATTAATCTTTCGTTTGAAGCCATTACTCCAATCATACCCATTATTATAAATAGTATTAATACAATTGCTAAAATTCTTTTTAATGGTAGTATTGATTTTTCGGGCTTCATTTGATTACTTGTTCGTTTTCGCATAAAACCTCCTAACTTTAAGTAACACAATACTAATTATAGCATTTTTAGTATTATATGTCAAATTTTCAAATATTTGTTATGTAAACTTTAAATAATATTTTTTATTTTTTTCGATTATTGACTTTATTAATTAGATTTATACATTACTTGAAGATTTAACATAATTTTAGCTTGTCCAAATTTTTACAAAAAATTTTTTGCGTCTACTTAATTATATTCAGGATTTTTTATTTTATGTTCACATTTCAAGAAGAAAAACATAGACTTATAAATTCTAAAAACTTTTCGTACTCTAAACTTCCAATTTTCAAAAATAAGTATCCCTCATTTCATCTTCGAGAACACTAATTCTTTTTCCTACAACCACACATAAAAAAATAGTTTTCACTTGAACTACCACTACTATATCCACGAAACGTTATCTTCCCTTTTTTACTCAAAGTTATCTCACAACTCCTAACTTGTCCGTAATCTGTCATAACAGCAGTATGACCTTCATAATCAACAAAGCTATCACCACCCGAATATCCATTCGATGGAATATCTCTGAAGAAACAACATCCAACATAATAAGTTCCAGGATCAAGTTCACTAGTAGTATATGAAGGAGCATTCCCGATTTGACCGAACGCACTATAAAAATCACCCAAACGCTTTTCATTTTCCATAGTTCCATTTACTCTCTCTCCATTCACCCATGCTGTTTTTCCTTTCAATATATCTCCTGCTCCTGCCGTTCCGCTTGTTTGGTCTTTCAATGATTTTGCTGTTATTGTTCCTCCACTATAATATCCTGCCTGTATTTTATATGTTCCTCCTGCATTTAATGTCTGACTTG
>CANQYG010000027.1 GCA_947628015.1 uncultured Clostridia bacterium | reverse complement strand
TCAATCATACCAAGAGGATTTGCAGGTGGATATACAATGTATAAGACAAACGAAGATAAATTCTATATTTCAAAAACTGAAATGGAAGAAAAATTAATATCTTTGCTTGGAGGTAGAGCAGCAGAAAAAATAGCATTAAATGATATATCAACAGGTGCAAGTAATGACTTAGAAGTAGCAATGAAAATTGCGAGAGATATGGTTACAGTATATGGTATGAGTGAAAATGTAGGACCAATGTCAATGAATTTAGAAAAAGATCCATATCAAATGCAACTATTAGGAAATAATTTAGAAGATGAAATTGGCAAAGAAGTAAGAACAATATTAGATAAAGCATATAAGAGTGCACAAGAGATGCTTATGCTTCATAGAGATAAACTTGATACAGTTGCAGAAAGATTACTAGAAAAAGAAAAAATTAATGAAAAAGAATTTAATGAAATATTTGATGAGCAATAAGTAAATAAAAAAGAAAATTTCTCTCAAGATTATTAATAAATAATTTTGGGAGAAATTTATTTGACGTATTTTTCTTCAATACCTTAAAAGTTCTTTGATTGTTTCAAGACTTGCATAAATATAGCCGTCTAAAACTTTTTGGGCTACTGTATATTGATCTGCCAGACTGCTTTCCATTGATGGAGTAGGTGAAGTTATCTTAATATTATCAAGCCCATCAGTATCAAAGATTGAATGATTTTTCGGAATATTTAACATAAGCCAACTTGAAAATAAGTTCCGATAGTTGGAATGAAATAAGTTCCGGTGTACGAAGATTTTGATGTTATTATCATCCATAAAAATACCTCCATTATACATATAATGTTTGTGAGTTACTTTATCATTATAACATATTTTTTTATATAAAGCAACACAGAGTATGTTAATGCAGAAAAAAAGAATAACTTATACCTGTGGATAACTATTCCGAAAAATCAATCAATTACCAAAAAGCACCAGTAACAAGTATTAGAGATAAAAATAATAAATTACTCTTTTTTTTCTGAAAATATAAAAAAAGTCCTTGACTTTTAAGGATTTGAATAGTATAATATTTATTGTAGCATAAGAGATAGCAAAGAGTGGAAGCAAATTCCACTCTTTAGTTTTACGAAAAATATTAATGAAGGAGTAATAAATGACATCATTAGAAACAAATATAATAAAAATTATAGAGCCAATAATAAACAATTTAGGATATGAGGTTTATGATGTAATTTACGAAAAGGAAGGAAAAGACAATTACTTGCGTATATTTATAGATAACAAAAAGCAAATAACATTAGAAGATTGTGAAAAAGTAAATAATAGCATAACAGATATATTAGATGAAGTAAATCTAATAAAAACACAATATTTTTTAGAAGTATCATCACCGGGATTAGAAAGAAGAATAAGAACAGATAAACATTTAAATATGTTCAAAAATGAAAAAGTAGAAGTTCATTTATTTAAAGCATTAGAAAAACAAAAAATTATAACTGGGATACTTAAAAGTTATGACAATGAAAAAATTGTATTGCAAGTAGATGATAAAGAAATTTCTATAGATAAGACTGATATTTCGAAAATGAAAAATGTATATAATTGGGAGGAAATTTAAAATGAGAAGAAAAGAAACAAAAGTTGTAAACAAGGGAATTGATACAACAGAGTTATTATTAGCAATGGAAGAACTAGAGAAAACTAATGGAATAAAAAAAGATTTTCTAATGGAATCTATAGAATCAGCTTTAGTTGTTGCATATAAAAGAAATTTTGAATGTACAACTGAAAACGTTAAAGTTGTATTAGATAAAGTAGACGGAAAGATGCATGTATATCAAGAAAAAAATATAGTTGAAGAAGTGCAAGATGAAAAAACAGAGATTTCTTTAGAAGATGCAAAAAAACAAGATGCAAATTTCAAAGTTGGAGATGTTTTTCAAATTGAGCTTATGCCTAAAGAGTTTGGAAGAATTGCTGCACAAACAGCAAAACAAGTAATTACACAAAAAATAAGAGAAGCTTCAAGAGATGTTATATTTACAGAGTTTGAAGATAAAAAAGGTGAGATAATTACTGGATTAGTACAAAAAGCAGATGGTGGTTCTGTTATACTAGATTTAGGAAAAATAGAAGGAATTATGCCTAAAAAAGAGCAGATACCAACAGAAAAATACAGAGTAAATGATAAAATAAAAACTTGCATAATTAGTGTTGAAAAAGGTGTAAAAGGTTCTACACAAATAATCCTTTCAAGAGCAAGTACAGAGTTTGTTAGAAAATTATTTGAAATTGAAATCCCTGAAATATATGAAGGATTAATTGAAATAAAAGGTATATCAAGAGAAGCAGGATTTAGAAGTAAAGTTGCAGTTTATTCTCAAAATCCAAACATAGACCCAGTTGGTTCTTGTGTAGGTCAAAAAGGAATCAGAATTCAAAACATAATCAATGAACTTAATGGAGAAAAAATAGATGTTATTGAATGGAATGCAGATCCATCAACATTTATAGCTACTTCATTGCTACCTGCAAAAGTTTTAGCAGTAGATGCAAGAGAAGATGAAAAATTTGCACAAGTAATAGTTCCAGATGACCAATTATCACTTGCAATTGGTAAAGGTGGTCAAAATGCAAAATTGGCAGCTAGACTTACAGATAATTGGACAATTGATATTAAAAGTGAATCACAATTCAGAAAAATGCTAGAAGAAAGACAAGATGAAGAAAATAAAGAAGAAGTAGAAGATATTGAAGAAAACATTGAAACTGAAGAGATAGAAGAAATCAAAGAAGAAGTAATAGAAGAAAAAGAAAACAAAAAAGCAAGTAAAACTAAATCTAGTAAAAAAGAAGATTCAGAAGATGAAGAAGTAAAAGAAGAGAAAAAAAGAAAATCAACTACTAAAACAAAAACAGAAGAAAAAGAGAAGAAAACAGCAACTAAGTCTAAAAAAAGCAAAGAAAAAGAATAATAGAGTCATAAATATAGTAAAATAGCCTGAAAAAGGAATAAACCTAAATAAAAATATATAAAATATAAATAGACAAATAGGGGTGTAGTATTGAAAAGAGAGATTTTTAAAATAAGAAAAAAATGTATAAGTTATGTTATAGGAGGTGAATCAATTGAGTAAAATAAAGATATATGAAATAGCAAAAGAATTAGATGTAGATAATAAAGATGTTATTAATATTGCAAAAAAATTAGGAGTAAAAGTTGCAAGTCATTTAAGCTCAATAGATGACGCCGATGCAAAAAAAATAAGAGATAATTTTAAAAAGAAAGAAAATAAAAAAGAAAAAGAAGATATTAAAACAACAGGTCAAGTTATAATTAGAAGACAAGTTATTGTTGAAGAAGAAAAGAAAAATAATGTAATTAAAGAAGACCAAAAAGCAGGAATAGGTTTTAATACACAAAGAAGAAACAAAGATTATAATATTGTTTATAGAGAAAGACCTTCTAAGCCTATGACAGTTAATGAACTTTTTGGAATAAAACCTAAAGAAGTAAAACAAGAAAAGAAAGAAGAGCAAAAAGTTATAGAAAAGCCAGTAGTTAAAGAAAGTAAACCTGAAGTAAATGATACTTTAAAGGAAGAAAATAAGCCTTTAGTAAATAATGAAACAAATAAAGTTAATAATGTAAATCAAACCGTATCTAAGAACTTAAATAGAAACGGAAATATTGATAAGGGCTTCAAACCTAGAAATAATGAACATTTCAACAAAAACTTTAATAATGATTATAAAAATCACAATAAAATGCAAAAAGGCAACTTTGGTGAAAATAAATCATTCAATAATCATCAAGGATTTAATAGAAATAATGTAGGGAATGGTAATAATTCAGGCTTTAAAAAGGATTATAAAAATAATCGTCAAAATGATAAAAACTTTAATGATATGATGTCTATTGATATGCTAGAAAAAAATAATCAGAGAGATTATTCTAACAGAATAATAGACAAACAAAAAGCTAATCGTAACTTAGATGAAAAGAAGAAAAATAGAACTAAAAGAGATATGGAAGAATCTTTTAATGGTGGAAAATTAAGAGATTTAAAACAAGTAAACAGACTTTCTAATATGTTACAAGACCAAGAAGGCGAAATGCTTGATTATTATGATTTAACTACTGCTAGAGGAAAGAAAAATAAAAGAAAAGGCGAAAAAGAAGAAAGAAAGCAAAAAATATTTGAGCTAAAAGAAATAACAATACCAGCAAGTATTTCTGTTAAAGATTTAGCAACAGAGCTTAAAAAGACATCAGCAGAAGTAATTAAAAAGTTATTTGATTTAGGAATAATGGCTAACATTAATCAAGATTTAGATTTTGATACAGCTTATTTACTTGCTGATAGTTTTGGTGTTCAAGCTATTAAAAAAGAAGAAATCAAAGATGAAGATATATTATTTGATGATTCAGAAGACAAAGAAGAAGATTTAGTACCACGTCCACCAGTCATAGTTGTAATGGGACACGTTGACCACGGTAAAACATCTCTACTTGATGCAATTAGGAAAACTAATGTAATAGAAGGCGAAGCTGGAGGAATTACTCAACATATTGGAGCTTACAAAGTTAATGTTAATGATAGAGAGATTACTTTCTTAGATACACCTGGTCACGAGGCATTTACAAGTATGCGTGCTAGAGGTGCACAAGTTACTGATGTTGCAATATTAGTTGTTGCAGCAGATGATGGAGTTATGCCACAAACAATTGAAGCTATTAATCACGCAAAAGCAGCCAATATTCCAATAATTGTTGCTGTAAATAAAATTGACCTTCCAAATGCTAACATAGATAAAGTAAAACAAGAGCTTATGAAATATGAACTTGTTCCAGAAGAATGGGGTGGAGATACTGTATATGTACCTATTTCTGCTAAGAAGAATATAAACATAGACAATCTTCTAGAAATGGTATTATTAGTTGCTGATATGAAAAATTTAAGAGCTAACCCAAATAGACAATCTAAAGGAACTGTTATTGAAGCAAGACTTGACAAAGCTCAGGGTGCAGTAGCATCAGTTTTAGTACAAAGAGGAACATTAAATGTTGGAGATACTATTATCTTAGGAACTTCTATTGGTAAAATTAGAACTATGAAAAATGATAAAGGAAAGCAAGTAAAAAAAGCCGGACCATCAACACCAGTTGAGATAACAGGACTTCACGAAGTTCCAGAGGCAGGAGAAATTTTCTACGAAGTTAAAAATGAAAAAGTAGCAAAACACTTAATAGAACAAAGAAGATTAGCAAATCGTGAAAAATCTATATTAAATACAAATGTTGTAACACTTGATAATCTATTTGATAAAATGGAAAGTGAAGATTTGAAACAATTAAGCATAATTGTAAAAGCTGATGTTCAAGGAACAGCAGAAGCACTAAAATCATCATTAGAAAAATTATCTAATGAAGAAGTAAAAGTTAAAGTTATACACTCAAATGCAGGTGGTGTTACAGAATCTGATGTACAACTTGCAAAAGCAGCAAATGCAATTATTATAGCATTTAACGTAAGACCAATTGGAGTAGCAAATGCTTTAGCAGAAAAAGAACAAGTACAAATTAAACAATATTCTGTAATTTATCAAGCACTAGAAGATGTTGAAGATGCAATGAAAGGTATGCTTGCTCCAGTTTATAGAGAAATTAATATAGGAAATGCAGAAGTAAGACAAACATTCAAAATTACAAATGTTGGAACTGTTGCGGGATGCTATGTTACAGATGGTAAGCTAGAAAGAAATGCAGGAGTTAGAGTAATTCGTGAAGGTATAGTTATTCACGAAGGTAAATTAATTTCTTTAAAAAGATTTAAAGATGATGCTAAGGAAGTATCTAAAGGCTTTGAATGTGGTCTTCAAATAGAAGATTATAATGACGTAAAAGAAGGAGATACTATAGAAGCATATATTCAAGAAGAAGTAAAGAGATAAGTTTTTATTTACTTAGTTTGAATGATTAAAAATTTATTAAAAAGGATAAAAGAAAAATGAATAAAAATACAAATAGGCTTGACAGAGTAAATGAGGAGTTAAAAAAAGAATTAAGCCAAATTATAAATTATGAACTTAAAAATCCTGATGTTACTGGAATGGTTAGTGTAACTAAAGTTAAAGTTACACCTGACCTTAAATATGCTAAAGTTTATGTAAGTGTATTAAACTCAAAGAACTTAAACAAAACTTTACAAGGTTTGAAAGATTCAGCAGGATTTATGAGAAGTAGAATAGCAAAAGTAATAAACTTAAGAATAACACCAGAGCTTGTTTTTGAATATGATGATTCTATAGTTTATGGCGAAAGAATAGATGCTATTTTAAAAGAAATTAAAAATAAAGAAAAATAAAGACATAAAGGAGAAAATATGTCAAGTTTAGATGAAATTTTAAAAAAGATAAATGAAGCGAATAATATAGTAATATTAACACACGAAAATCCAGATGGAGATGCTGTAGGAACAAGTTTGGCTTTGTATATGGCATTAAAAAATATGGATAAAGATGTAGAGCTAATTATTCCAAAACATTCAAGAGTATTTGACTGTATGCCAGGAATAGAAAATTTACAAGAAGAAGGAAAAAGAGAAGAATATGAACTTGCAATTTCAGTTGACTGTGCAGCAATTAATCAATTAAATGGCTGGTCAAAATATTTTGAAAATGCAAAATATAGAATAGTTATAGACCATCACAGTAGTAATGCAATGTTTGGAGATTTAAATTATGTAGATATGAGTTCTCCAGCTTGTAGTCAAGTTATGTATGTATTATTTAGATATTATAACTGGGAAATTACTCCTGATATAGGAACTTGTCTTATGGGTGGTATAATAACAGATACTGGAGGATTTCAATATTCTGGAGTATCTCAAGAAACTTTTGAAATAGCATCAGAGCTTTTAAGAAAAGGAGTAAATATTTCTAAATTATATAAAGTATTACTTGCTACAAATACAAGAACAAGTTTCGAGTTAAGAAAAATTGCTCTAGATAGAATGGAATTTTTAGAAAACGGAAAAATTGCATATACATATATAACTAAAAAAGATGAGAAAAAAGTTAATGCTGAAACAGGAGATTATGAAGGTTTAGTAAATGAAGGAAGAAATATAGAAGGAGTTGAAGTTTCTATATTTTTACACGAAACAGATAAAGGATATAAAGCTTCACTTAGGTCAAATAACTATGTTAATGTTTCAGATGTATGCTTGATGTTTGGAGGAGGAGGTCATTTAAGAGCAGCAGGTGTTACAATGGAAGGAACTCCAAAACAAATAAAAGAAAAATTAGTAAAAGAAGTAAAAAGACAATTGGTGTAAAGCAAGAGAAATCTTGCTTTATTACTGCATATAAGGAGTTTATTATGGATGGAATATTTATTGTAGATAAACCAATAAAAAAGACATCTTTTGATATGGTAAGAGAAACTAGAAAAAATCTAAAACAAAAAAAGGTTGGTCATATTGGAACTTTAGATCCAATGGCAACAGGTGTATTAGTAATCCTTGTAGGAAATGCAACTAAGCTATCAGATTATTTAATGGAACACGATAAAGAATATATATCAACTATTTATTTAGGAGAGAAAAAAGACACAGGAGATAGTGAAGGCAACACAATTGAGGAAAAAGAAGTACCAAAAATAGATATAAATGATGTTAAAGAAACGTTAAAAAGCTTTTTAGGAAAATCAAAACAATTGCCTCCAATGTACTCAGCAATAAAAGTAAATGGAAAAAAGCTATATGATTTAGCAAGAAAAGGAATAGAAATTGAAAGAAAAGAAAGAACCATTGAAATAACGGATATAGAACTTTTGAAGTTAGATAAAAATAATGAGATTACATTTAGAGTTGTATGCTCTAAAGGTACTTATATAAGAGTTCTTTGTGAAGATATAGCAAAAAAACTAGGAACAGTTGGATATATGAAATCATTAAGAAGAACAAGAATAGGAAAGTACAAAGTAGAAGATGCAGGTAAATTTATTGAGCTAGAAAATATTGTAGAAAACAAAATTGACATAGAAGATGGAGATATTAAAAAATTGATAAATGGGGTAGAGATAAAGGTAAATCAAGATGATGGACTTGTAAATATATATAGTAATCGAGATTATTTAGGGATAGGAGAAATCAAAAGCAATAATCTAAAAAGAAAAATTATATGTGAAAATTAAAAAACCCCACATTAGCCGTAAGATTAAAGATTTTAAGAGCCTGTTTTCACAGGTGGGTGTCTTGTTGAATGCTAATGGGTTTCTTAAATTAATTTAAGCATACACGCCACATTCAAAGGCAGACTCCCTTTAATCTATTTGTTGGTTCTAAAATTCTAATCTACACGCACTACGCAGGGAAACCATCTACAAAACTAAATAATAGTTTTGCTATAATAAAAATATCATAAATTTTAAAATAAATCAATACATATAAAAATAAATATGATAAAATATAATCAAAAAATGACAAATTTTGAGTTAATTAGATATAATTTTCATAATTAATTGAGTAAATAAAAAAGGAATGGTGTTTTTATGAGGAAAAAAACAACAGTAATAGTAAATGGGAAAAGGAAAACTGATATAAGGACAAAATTAATAGTAATTTCTATACTAATATTAGTATTAATTTCTATGCTTGGATATACACTTATAAAATTTTTAGCAAATAATAAATTTGCTGAAGATATTAATGAAATCTGGAAATTAAATTCTAATACAATTTTTAGTATTGATAATATATATATGTATAGCAGTGCAGATGCAGAAAATAATGAAGAAGATAGAGCTATATGGAATCTAAATGTTCATCAATATACAGATATAGCAATTTACATTAATAACAGGTCAGAAGAACTAAATTATGAAAACTCAATAAAAGAAATGTATATTAGTAATGTAAAATTTTCAAATTTAGAAAAGGGAACACCATCTTTGGCATTTAAAGATATACATAATTTTGGAAAATTTTCTGATGTAGAAGAAAATATTATTGAGGATAAAATTGAATATAAGATTTTAAATGATGGAGACATTGACTATTCTAAGCCACAAATGTATGCAGATTGCTCTAATCCAATAATTTTAGAATATGCAAATAAAAACATAAAGGAAAATGAAATAATTTCTGATATAGAGTCAGACTTAATTTTTAATGGGGAACTTTTAAGAAGAACAGGAGTATTTTTAGATAGCATAAAATGTACAGTTTCTTTTAATATAACTATAATAAATAATTATGAGCAAAAATTTGTAGCAAATGTATATTTAGATATTCCACTTGAAGATACACAAACAGGTGAAACTATTTATAATGGAAAACAAGTAAAAAAGATACAAACTCCAAATTATATTAAATTTTTTAGAGTAGAGTAGGAACTAATTCCTATGTGTGCCTTGAAAACGATGGGATAAAGGAAATTAAAAATGACAATAAATGAACTTATAAAAGAAATTAATAAATTAATTGGAGCAGAAAAATCCAATATAATTATTCAATATGTTTTAAAAGTAGATAGGAAATATTTAATAATAAATAAAGATGAAAAGCTTACAGAAAATGTAACAAAAAAATGTATCGAGTTAGCAAATAAAGTAAAAGAAGGCTATCCAGTACAATATATAACTAATAAAGCATATTTTATGGGATTAGAATTTTTTGTAAATGAAGATGTTTTAATACCACAACCAGATACAGAAATAGTTGTGATGCAGGTTTTAAATGAAATAAAAAATAAAGAGAAGAAAATCAAAATATTAGACTTATGTACTGGCTCTGGTGCAATAGCAATAAGCATAGCAAAAAATGTTGAAAATGCCCATATAGTTGCTACTGATAAAAGTGAAAAAGCACTAAATGTAGCAAAAAAGAATTATGAAAATATAATTGACAAAAATTGGAGTAGCAAGGTAACATTTTTACAATCAGATATGTTTGAAAATATAAAAAAAGAGGAGTATGACATAGTGGTATCAAACCCTCCTTATATTGAAGAAGATGTAATAAAAACACTTGAAAAAGAGGTACAATGTGAGCCGAAAATGGCACTTGATGGAGGAAAAGATGGACTTGATTTTTATAGAATAATTAAAGAAAATATAAATGATTATTTAAAAAAAGATGGTCTACTAGCTTTGGAAATAGGATATAATCAAAAAAATAAATTGCTAGAAATGTTTAAAAATGCAGAGTGTATAAAAGACTTTGCAAATAATGATAGAGTAATATTATGGAGGTTGTAATGGATTCGTTTTCTTCAAAGATAAAAAAAGAATTAAGTAGTATAAACAATCTTTCAAATAAAGCTTTAGTAAAAGCAGAACTTGATGGATATTTACTTACAATTTCATCAAATAAATTTATTACTGAAAATCAATATAATATAAATCGATTTAGTAAGCTCTTAAATAATTGTAATGAGAACAATTACAAAATAGAAATGCAAGGAAAAAATTTTTGTATAACTTATCCAAAGAGAAAAATAAAAATTGAAGATAAGGAAAGAGGAGAAGAAGAAAATAGAGCCTTAGTCAGGGGAGCTTTTATGAGCTCTGGCTCTGTAACAAACCCAAAAAATAAATATCATTTAGAAATAGTATTTGACAAGGAAGAAAATGCAAAATTTATTCAAGAGGTTTTAGTAAAAGAAAATATAGATGTAAAAATTTTAAAAAGAGAAAAAAATTTTATATTAT
The DNA here is from genome assembly GCA_947628015.1 of uncultured Clostridia bacterium. Lineage (GTDB taxonomy): Bacteria > Bacillota > Clostridia > TANB77 > CAG-508 > CAG-793. The sequence continues at coordinate 4,225 of CANQYG010000027.1, read as the reverse complement.
ATATTAAAGATGGCGAAAATATATCAAAATTTCTAGCATTTATTGGAGCAAATAAGTCTGTATTACAATTTGAAGATGAAAGAGTAATAAGAGATATGCGAAATCAGGTAAATAGGTTAGTTAATTGTGAAACAGCGAATCTCAATAAAACAATATTAAGTGCAGTAAAACAAATAGAAAATATTAAGCTGATAAAGAAAAGAAAAAAATTTGATAAATTAACTCCAAAAGAGCAAGAACTTGCTCAAATAAGACTTGAAAATCCAGATGCAAGTTTAAGTGAATTAGGAAAGTTATTAAAAGAGCCAATAAGCAAGTCAGGAGTAAATCATAGATTAGAAGGAATAAATAATTTAGCAGAAGAATTAAGAAATATGTCAAAATAAGAAAGAAGTAATAATATGAAAGATATAGGAATATATGTGCACATACCATTTTGCAAACAAAAATGTAAATATTGCGATTTTACATCATTTTGTAATAAAGATGATTTAATCGAAGAATATGTTAAAGCTTTGAAAAATGAAATTAAAGAAAGAAATAATTTTGACTATAATGTAAAAACTATTTATATAGGTGGAGGAACACCATCATATATAAAACCTAGCTATATAAAAGAGATATTAGCAGAAATAGAAAAAAATTTTAATTTAAGTGAAGATGCAGAAATATCTATGGAGCTAAATCCGGGTACGACAAACAAGAAAAACTTAGATTTATATTTTAAAATGGGAATAAATAGGCTAAGTATTGGACTTCAATCTTCTAATGATGAGCTTTTGCAAATGCTAGGAAGAATCCATAAATATAAAGATTTTGAAGATGTTATAAAAAAGGCAAAAGAAGTAGGATTTGAAAATATAAATGTAGATACTATGTTAGGACTTCCAAATCAAACAATTTATGATGTAGAAGATACTTTAAATAAATTAATAGCCTTTGATATTCCACATATTTCAGTATATTCATTAATAGTTGAACCAGATACAAAATTAGAAAAAATGATAGAAAAAAAGCAAGTGGTGCTTCCAGATGATGAAATGGAAAGATATATGTATTGGTATGCAAAAAGAAAGCTCGAAGATAATGGATATTGGCATTATGAAATTTCAAATTTTGCAAAAATAGGATATAAATGCAAACATAATGCAGACTGCTGGAATCAAGGAGAATATTTAGGATTTGGAATATCGGGTGCATCTTATGAAAATGGCTTGAGATATATAAACACCTCAAATATAGAAAATTATATAAGAAATGTAAAAAACAATGAAAGTTTTAAAAACATAAAAATAGAAGAAAAACAAACTAAGAAAATGATGATGAATGAATTTATGCTTCTTGGATTAAGAAAATTAAATGGAGTAAGTATAAAAAATTTTGAAATAAAATTTAATAAAAATCCACTTGAAGTATATTGCAAACAAATAGAAAAGCTTTTGCAAGAAGATTTAATAAAAGTAAATGATTTAACAATAAGGTTAAGTAAAAAAGGACTAGATTTGGCAAATATAGTTTGGAAAGAGTTTGTGTAGTAAAATTTATTAGATTTGTGTATAAAAATTAACAAAAAACATATAATAAAATATCTACAATTATTGACAAAATTTACAAGTTAGTATATAATAATTGTAGTATGAAAATACGTGTCGCTCTTGGGTGGTTGCGACTAATAAATTATCCCATTAGACAAATAGTGTCGCTCTTGGGTGGTGCGACTAATAAATTATCCCATATGAAAATAATCCCCTTATTTCTAAAATAAGGGGTAAATTTTATCCAAAGGAGTATAATGTTAGTAAAAGAAGGATTTGTTTATCATATAAAAGATGAGTATTTTGATATAGTTAAAGATGATACCCTTATGAGAAATCATGAAAATGGAAAAGCTAGACCTACTTATTTTTGTATAAAAGATAAAGAAACTGATATATTGTGGTTTATTCCTATGAGCAGTAAAGTAGAAAAATATCAAAAAATTAGAGAAGCTAAAATAAAAAAATTCGGTAATTGTGATGCGATTTTAATAAAGAAATTTTTAGGAAAAAATACAGTTTTTTTATTACAAAATATGTTTCCTACAATAGAAAAATATGTAGATCATGTACATATAGTTAATGGTGAAGAAGCAAGAGTTATAAATACAATAACAAAAGAAATAGAAGTAAAATTTAATAAATTAATGAATTTAATAAATAAAGGGAAAAAAGTTGTATTTACTAATATAAAAAAAGATTTTGAAATAATGTTAATAGAACTAAAAAAATAAAATAATTTATTGACTTTAAAGTACCTAAATGTTAAAATAATTATTGTAAACATAAAATATAGAAAGAGTGAGAAATGATGAAAAGAAAAGAAAAAATAGAAAATAATAATAATCAAAGTGAAATAAAAAAGAAACACTTTGACCCAGCTAGAGGAGCTGTTAGAATAATTGCGCTTTTATTGGTAATAATGATGCTAGTTGCAGCAGGAGGTACGGCATTATTTTATTTAGTATTTAGTTTAAAAGGTATGATATAAATTTAATTAATTATTAAACGAAAGGAAAAAAGTTATGTTTGAAAAATTAAATGAACAAATGCAAATAGATTTTCCAGCATACATAAATGAACTAAAGATGTATCCTTGGCAAATTATAACAGCCATTATAGATGTAATATTAGTAGCATTTTTAATTTATGGATTTATAAAGCTAACTAAAAAATCAAGAGCTATGCAACTTTTAAAAGGAATAGTATTTTTAGTTATAATTACAGTATTAAGTAATGTATTTAAGCTAAGAATCTTAAACTTTATATTGACATCATTTATGACATATGGAGTAATAGCCTTGCTTTTAATTTTTCAACCAGAGTTAAGAAGAGCATTAGAGCAATTAGGCTCTAGTACATTTACTAAAATGTTTGGAATAGATAAAAGCTTAAGAGATAAAACAAAGGAAGATATATACAAAGTAGTAATAGCAGTTCAAGAAATGGCAAAAACTAAAACAGGGGCATTAATAGTATTTGAAAGAGATATAAAACTTCAAGATATAGTAGAAACTGGAGTAGAAATAGATGCACAAATATCACCACAACTTTTAGCAAATATATTTGTTCCAAAAACACCACTTCATGATGGAGCTGTAATTATAGCAAATAATAAAATATCTTCAGCAGCGTGTATTTTACCACTTACTGATGATAAAGATATGGTAAAAGGTTTAGGAACTAGACATAGAGCTGCAATAGGAATCTCTAAAGAATCAGATGCAATAGCAGTTGTTGTTTCAGAGGAAACTGGAAAAGTATCTATTGCAAAAGATGGAACATTAATAGTAGATGTTGAAGAAGATGCTTTAAAAAGAATATTAATGAAAAATTTAATAATTGCAAAATATGGACCAGAAGATAAAAAAGATAGATTTTCAGCAATAAAAGGAAATATAGAAAATAAGAAATCAAAAATAATAGAATATAAGAATTTGAAAAAAGAAAGTAAAAAAGAAAAGACAAAAAGTAAAACAAATAAAGAAACAAAAAAAGAATAAATTTAACTATAGCGGGAGATTTTTAAATCACCGCTATATTAATAGGTTAAGGAAGAAATATGAGAAATATAAAATTAACAATCGAATATGACGGAAAAGATTTCAATCGGATGGCAAAAACAACCCAACAAATTAAATATACAAGGAGAAATAGAAAGAGCGATTGAAATTATAACAGGAGAAAAAGTAGAATTGATAGGTTCTGGCAGAACTGATGCTGGAGTAAATGCTGTAGGACAAATTGCAAATTTTAAAATAGAAAAAGATTTTCCAATAGAAAAGATTCCAATAGCTCTAAATTCACAACTAAAAAAATCAATAAGAATAAAAAAGGCTGAAGAAGTGCCAGAAAGATTTCATAGTAGATATAATTGTAAGAAAAAAACTTATGAATATACAATAAATAATTCAGAACAGGGAACAGCAATTTATAGAAATATGCAATATCATTATCCTATAAAGTTAGATGAAACTAAAATGGATGAAGCGGTTAAGTATTTGATAGGAGAACATGACTTTAAATCATTTAAAGCAAGTGGTACAAGTAGTAAAAGTAGCATTAGAATAATCTATGATGCAAAAGTCGAAAGAAAAGGAGATATAATAACAATAACACTTACAGGTAATGGATTTTTGTATAATATGGTAAGAATAATTTCTGGAACTTTAGTTGAAGTTGGAGAAGGA
>CANQYG010000026.1 GCA_947628015.1 uncultured Clostridia bacterium | reverse complement strand
GAATACCCGTTATCTCTCTGGTCATCTGTTGAAACTCTTACATAAACTCCACATCTCATAAAATCACCTCTATATGTTTCCTAACTAAAACGCAATTTTGCAATCTAAATTTCAAAATTTTTTATAAAATTGTAAAATAGAAGATTAATTTTTTAATTTTGTAAGAATTTGTTTTATTTCTTTTAAATCATATTTTTCATTGTATTCTTTTATATAAAAAGGCTTATTGCTTATCTCATTGACTTTATATTCAAGAATTGTAAGTTTTACTGGGTATGTAATTATATATTTTGTTGGCTGGATAAATTGTAGATTAGTATATAACAAGTGCTTTACTTTACCATTTTTAGCTGAATAAGTATAATTTTTAATAAGTTCTAGCAATTCGTTATTCGTCTTTAGTTTTTGTATTTCTTTAAATTCAAGCATAAAAAATGCCCTCCTTTCTTTGATTTAAGAGAACATTTTTAATAATTTTATTAAGTTCGATTCACCTTTTCTAAAACGAAAAAAACTTACGAAACCTTTATAAGTTCGTAAGTTGTCTTAAATTGGAGCCTATGACGGGAATCAAACCCGTGACCTCAGCCTTACCAAGGCTGCACTCTATCGACTGAGCTACATAGGCATAAATACTTGAAATATGCGAAATATAAGAAATTGACCATATTTTTACTTTTTGATTTTTTTATACATATTGTCTTTATTTTCCTTATTCTTCATTTAAAAAGTTGTCAATTTCATGTTAAATTTTCTATATTTTTAGCTGTTTTCTTTCTTATTCTTTGTATTGCATTATCTACTGATTTTACTGGTGAATTAAGACTTTCTGCAATTTGTACATAACTTTGTCCTTCAATATATTTATTTAGAACTTGTTTTTCAAATGTGCTTAATGATTCATTTATTGTTTTTTCAACATTTTCTATATATTCATTTTTAGTTATCGTTTCTAATGGGTCTTCAACTGTATTTAAATCTAAAACATCTATAAGTGGATTTTCTATATCCCCTTCCTCATTTTCATAACTTGAATTATTTAAAGAAACATACGAATTAAGTGGTATATGTTTTTGTCTATTAGAGCCTTTTACAGCAGTAATTAGCTGTCTTTCTATGCACATATTTGCAAAGCTTTTAAAAGAATTATCTTTTTCACCATTATAGCTTTTTACAGCCTTAAATAGTCCTATCAATCCTTCTTGTATAAGATCTTCTTTTTCTGCTCCGTTTATATAATATTTGCTTACTTTCATATTTACAGTTTCTTTATATCTTTCAATTAAAGATTCTAATGCTGTTTTATCTTCTTTTTTTGCTAGTTTAATAAGCTCTTCGTCTGTCATTTTTTCATAGTTAATTCCTTTAGAAAAGAATACATTTCCGCTCATCATTTTTTATAATGCTCTCCTTATGCAAGTTTTCAGCTTAATTATATTTATAAATATGCTTAATGTCAATATTTTATTGCCATTTTCTTTAAAATATATTATAATATCAATGAAAATTTAAGTTTCGAGGTGTAAAATGGCTTTTGATGGAATTACTTTAAGAAAGATAATTAGTGAATTACAAATTCTAAAAAATGGTAAAGTTAATTATATTTATATACCTACTTCAAACAATATTGTTTTAGGTATTTATAATGGTGCAAATTATGCATTAAATATAGATACATCTGCTAGTAACTACAGAATTAATTTAACAACTAAGTCTAAGCCTAATCCTTTAGTTGCTCCTAATTTTTGTATGTTACTTAGAAAATTTTTAATTAATAGTAAAATAACTAAAATATATATGAATGGATTAGAAAGAATTTGTTTTATTGACTTTGAATGTTTTAATGAAATGAATGACAAGGTCACTAGAACTTTAGTTATTGAGCTTATGGGAAAATATAGCAACGTTACTTTATTAAATGAAAATGAAACAATTATAGATGCTCTTAAAAAGTTTGATGGTGATGGTATTTCTAGAAGTATTATGCCTGCTAGAAAATATACTATACCTACTTCTGAAAAAAAAGAGTTTACTTCTATTTCTGAAAAAGATTTTATAGATTTAATTAATAATTCTGAATATAAAACCTTAAATACTGCTATTCCAAATTTAATAAATGGAATTTGCAAACAATTTGTAAATTCAGCTTTAGAAACTTTAAGTTTATCTAATACAATTTCTACTTCTAGCTTAAGTGCTTTATACAAATATATATACTCTATTTTAGATAACAACTGTAAAAAATCGTATATAGCTAGCTTCAAAGACAATTATTCAGTTTTTCTTGCAAATGATGTAAAGGATAATTTAAGTAGCAATTTTTTTGTTGATGATTATTATTACGATAAATTATTAAATGAAGAATATATTGCATATAGAAATGATATTTTAAAAGTTCTTAGTGTTACTTTAGATAAAATAGTTAGAAAATTAGAAAACATAGATGAAAAAATTGCTAAAGCCCAAAATATGGATACTTACAAAACTTATGGTGAGCTTTTAATTTCAAACATTTATAAATTTACAGAAGATTATCAAAAAGCAAAAAATAATCAAAATTTAATATTAATTACTGAAAATACTAAGTTTGTTGAATTAGAAAATTTTTATGATAATAATAACTTAGTAAAAATTGAAATAGAGCCAAATATTTCAATTTCTAAAAATGCAGAAAAGTATTTTAAAAAATATAATAAGGCTAAAAATACTATTGAAGTTACAAATATACAAAAAGTAGAAACTCAAAAAGAACTAAATTATATTGAATCTTTAGTTTATTCAATTGATAATTGTAAAACTATCGAAGATGTTGATGACATATATAATGAAATATCTGAAAATATATTATTTACAAACGTAAATTTTAAAAATAAATCTAATAATCATAAAAGAAAAAATAATGATAACACTCTAAATAATTTTATGAAATTTAAAGTTGATGATTTTGATGTATTTGTTGGAAAAAATAATAAACAAAATGATTATCTAACTTTTAAAGTTGCAAATCCAACTGACCTTTGGTTTCATACTAAAGATATTCATGGTAGCCATACTATTTTAAGATGTAATGGAATAACTCCAAAAATTGAAACAATTACAAAATGTGCTGAACTTGCTGCTTATTACAGTAAAGCAAAATTTTCTTCACATGTTCCTGTTGATTATACTTTAGTAAAAAATGTTAAAAAGCCTAATGGTTCGGCTCCCGGATTTGTTATATACACTACTAATAAAACTGTATATGTTAATCCAAGTTCTGAATTAAATTTAAGCTAAATCGTTGATTAAAACGTTGATTTCGCATCAACGTTTTATTAGTTAACTTATTCTTTTAATTTTGTGCATTATCTTCTTGAGGTGGTGGATTAAGTATTAAATCAATATCTTCATCTTTTAAAATCTCATCTGTTAAATATATTTTAGCATCTTTATTTTGATTTATTACCTCTAGAGCTATATCTTTATCTCCTCTTAGTCTTTTACTTGCATATTTTATTATTAGCCATTTATTTTTTACCGCTTCTAAAACAACTTCTTTATCATCTCTTAATTCTTGTGAAGCGTAGTATAATACTTGCCCATCACTTTTTACTGCTTCTAAAATTAAATCTCTATCAGATAAAAGTTTTTCACTTGCATAAGCTAGTGCCCAAGTTGCTTTATTTTTAATTGCTTCAAGCATAAATTCTCTATCGTTAAAATGTTCTTCTACTTCTTCTATTTTATATTCTACTTCATTATCTTCTTTTTCTTCGTCTGTTTTATTTTCTTCCATCAATATTTCCTCACTACTTTTTATTGACATATTTATATTTTATAATGGCCTTTACATGATATTATTACAACATCACCATTACTATTAAATGTATATACTAATCGATTTTTTTCATCAATTCTTTTACTATATCCTTGTATGCTTTTTAGTATTTCTCCTTTTCCTAGTCTGCTATTAATTCCATTTCTTTGTATATCAGCAAGTAAAATATTTATTTTCTTCAGTATTTTTTTATCTTCTTTTTGCCAATTTAAATAATCATTCCAAGCTCTTTCTGTAAAAATACTATTCATTTGCCATTGCCTCCAATTCTTCCATTGTTTTGGTAATGACTTTTCCTTCTTCTAATTGACTAAAGCTTTCTTCAATTTTCATGACATATTCAAGATTTTCTTTTGCCTTTTGTAATTCATTATAATAGTTTAAATCAATCCATACCATATTTTCTTTTCCATTCCCATTTCTACTAACTATTATAATATCATTTTTTTCTACTACGTCATCACAATATTTCTTAAAATTTTGTCTTGCTTCACTAACACTAATCGCTTGCATATTTTTTCATCTCCTTTCATTTCAAAATATTGTATTATATTTTATACTTAATATTGTACAATATTGATGCATAAATGTCAACTCTATATAAAAAAATTTTTAGCTATTAAAACCCGTGTTATTTGCTACTTTATATTCAATATTTTCAATATAAGGAAACATTTCCTTAACAGCTTTATAAGTTATCATAGCTTTTTCTTGTGCTGGATTTCTACTTTTCTGTTCAACTAATTCCTGCATATAACAATTTTCATCTACTTTATATAAAGCATATCTATTTCTCACATAATCAAATAAAATCTTATAACCATTGTCTAAATCTTTATTTAATCTTTCTAAAGTATAATTTTCTATCATTTTTTACTCCTAATAATATTTAATTTCAATATAGTTGTGATTTTATACTCATATATTTTGCATACAAATATATCCCTACAGCTACAAATGCTATAATAAAAATAATTGTAGCAAAAACCACATAAGTAATTCCTACTGTTTTCATAAATTTTACTATTTTATCAATCCATTTAATTTTATGTGGTTTTATATCTTGTATATTAATACCATATTTTTCTTTTTCATTTGCTCTTCTATTTTGTTCCCACTCCTCTAGTTCTTTCCAATCATCTTTTTCACTCATATTTTTTCCTTTTACTTTATCATATCTTCAAATTCTTGTTCTGATATTATAGTTATTCCTAGATTCTGTGCTTTAGTAAGTTTACTTCCTGCATCTTCTCCTGCCAATACATAGCTTGTCTTTTTAGATACACTACTTGATGTTTTACCTCCAAAGTTTTCAATTATTTCGCTTGCTTGTTCTCTTGAATATTTTGATAGTGCTCCTGTAAGTACAAATGTCATATTTTCAAATCTATTATCTGTGCTTTTCTCTTTTAATGATTTAGTATTTACTCCTACATTTTTTAATCTATTTATCAAATCTATAGTTTGTTCTTCTCTAAAAAATGTATAAATACTGTCTGCAATTATTTCTCCTATATCATTTTCACCAACTAAATTATCAATTTCAGCGTTCATTAAGTTGTCTAAAGTTTCATATTTTTTACTTAGGTTTTTAGCAAGTTTATTTCCAACGTGTCTAATTCCAAATGCTGATATCAAATTTGATAAATCTCTATTTTTACTATCATTTATTGCATCTATCAAATTTTGAGCAAATTTCTTTCCGTTTTTTTTTAATGATGCTATATCTTCCAATTTTAAATCATAAATATCTGCTATATTACTAATTAATTTTTTATTTATAAGTTGTTCTACTATCTTATATCCTAAGCCTTCAATATCCATCCCACTATCAGATGCAAAATGTACTATATTTCTCAATGCTTTTGCTGGACATTCTATTCCTGTACATCTAATTGCTGATTCGCCTTCTTCTCTTACTGCTTGTGCTCCACATACAGGGCAAACTCTTGGCATTTCAAATTTTGTTTCTTGACCTGTTCTTTTATTTTTCAAAACTTCTACTACTTCTGGAATAACATCTCCTTGTTTTTGAATTATTACGTGGTCTCCTATCATCAAGTCTTTATCTTTTATAAAGTCCTCATTATGAAGTGTTGTTTTTGAAATAGTTGAGCCTGCTACTTTTACTGGTTCTAATATAGCCATAGGAGTAATTGCTCCTGTTCTTCCTACTTGGCAAATTATATTTTTAACAATTGTTTCCTTCTTTTCTGGAGGATACTTATATGCTACTGCCCATCTTGGTACTTTAAATGTTGTTCCTAATTTTTCTCTTAATTTTAAATCATCTACTTTTATTACTGCACCATCTATTCCAAAGCCTAGTTCTTCTCTATTTTCTCCAATTTCTGTTACTGCATTTACTGCTTCTTCAATATTTTTACATAACTTTCTAAATGGTACTACATTAAATCCTAATTTTTGCAAATAATTTAATTCTTCTATATGTGAATTCCAATTTTTATTTTCTGTTTTTTGAACATTAAAAATATAAATATCAAGTGGTCTTTCTGCTGTTACTTTTGAATCTAATTGTCTAAGAGAACCTGCTGCTGCATTTCTTGCATTTGCAAATAGTGGCTTTCCTAAAACTTCTCTTTCCTCATTTAATTTTTCAAAATCTTCTTTTGATATAAAAACTTCTCCACGTACAGTAATGTTTATTGGTTCTTCTAGTTTTTTAGGAATTGATTTTATTGTTTTTACATTTTCTGTTACATCTTCTCCAACATTACCATCTCCACGAGTTGCTCCTTGTACTAAAATACCATTTTCATATTTTAAAGCACAAGATAAACCATCTATCTTCGTTTCTACACAATAAGCTGTTTCTCCTGATTGTTTAATTCTTTTATCAAATTCATATAATTCTTCATAAGAAAAAACATCCTGAAGACTAAGCAAAGGTACTTCGTGAGTAACTTTTTCAAAATCTTCTCTTGCTTTTCCTCCTACTTTTTGAGTTGGTGAATCTTTAGTTATAAGCTCTGGATTTTCCTTTTCCAAAGTTTTTAACCTATTCATCATCATATCATAATCATAATCAGAAATTGGTGAATTATCTTCTTCATAATATAATTTAGAATAATATTCTATTTTTTCTCTTAATTCTTTAATTTCTGCTTTTACATCCTTTTTTGTAAATTGTTCTAATCCTATTTGTGTATCTTCGAAATCCATAGTTCCTCCACTTTAATCTTTAAGTAAATCTTTTCCACCTTTTAAATATTCATAACCTGAAAAAATTGTTGCTATTACACAAATGACCATAAATACTGTCATTGCAATATTAATTATAAATTGTGGTATTGTCATAAATATACCAGCAGAACTATAATATGCTTCAGCTATACTGTCAACTCTAAATATAAATTTTCCAAAGCCAAACTTATCTAAAAATGCTAATATTACTGCAATCATTTGTGTTACTGTTTTTATTTTTCCCCATTTATTAGCTGCTATTACATTTCCTTTCTTTTCTACTGCAATTAATCTATAACCTGATACTACAAATTCTCTAGTTATAATTATAATTGGAATCCATGCTCCTATAATTCCCATTTCAACTAATATTATCATAGCTGATATTACAAGAATTTTATCAGCTATCGGATCTAAAAATTTTCCAAAAGTTGTGATTTGATTATTTTTTCTTGCTAAATATCCATCTATTTTATCAGTAATTGAACCTATAATAAATATTATATCTAATATAATTGCATACATTGGTATACCTAGTAATTCTCCTGGTATATATGTACTTATTAAATATATTATAACCATAAGAGGCACTAATAAAATTCTAAATACAGTTAATTTATTAGGTGTGTTCATAAACTTTTTCTCCAATCTTTAAAAAATAGTATTTTCAACTATGTAGTTATTCACTACATTATTTTCATCTTCAATAGTGTTTTCCTTTTGTCTTTGCTCATAAGTATTTTCAAGTTCATCTATTAAATTTGTAAGTTCTTGCATATCTGAGCCAAACAAATTCCAATCATTATTTCTACTAGAATTCTTTATATTTTTATTAGCTTTTATAATAGAACTTATTAAATCATCAATGTCTTGATTATTCTCAATTTCTATATCAACTGCTTTTGAACCTAGATTTTCAATAGCTTCTTCTAATGTATTGCCAATAGCAACTTTATTACCAGATGCAACTACAACTCTTTTTAATGTAGGCTTTTTAGTAGACTCATTTATATATTGTTGATAATATGTTTCAACATAAAGAAGTGTATTTTCTACTGGGATAACAATTACATTTTTGCTAATAGTAGTTCCACTAACATTTAAACTTGCTATATCAGATGCAATTGTTTCATCTTGATTAATTTGTGTTTCTAGCTGTAAAGGAGTTAATACATTTACATCTTCTGAAAATTCATAAATGCTTAATTTATTTTTTCCATTTACAGTTGTTCCTACCATATAAGAAATAAGGTTTTGCTTACCATATCCTGCATAAGGTATAATTAATCCGACTTTTTGACTTCCATTTTCTTCTTTTACCATTGTATAATATGAATTCATTTTTTTTGCTTTACCATTATTTTGTGTACTTGCAACTTCCCAGAAATTATTTGCTCTATACATTGTTTCCGGCTGAGCGTTATGATATTTTTCAATAATTTTAGATTGAATATTATATAAGTATTGTGGATAAATAAAGTGTTTGCTTATATCACTTGGTATTTCTTCACTATTTAAAAATACATTTGGATAAATTTTGTTATAAGCCATAATAATAGGGTCTGTTCTGTCTGTTATGTAAAATTTCATAGTTCCATCATATGCATTAATTAAAACTTTAGCAGAATTTCTTATATAATTAATTTGTTTGTCAGCACTAATATCAATTTTTTGTGCAAAAGGATATTCATTAGATACCGTATATGCGTCAATTACCCAAACTAAATTTCCTTCATCATCTACTACTAAATATGGATTTTCATCATACATTAAATATGGAATAACTGTTTTTACTCTATTTAATATATTTCTATTTGTAATAATTTTGCTATCTCCAGTTACAGTTCCAGAAAAGGCTAAATTCATATTTCCTTCTTTTATTCCTAAAATAAGTCTATCAAAGAAGTTTAAAGAAAGTCCAGCATCTCCTTGATATGTATAACTTGCACTTTCTTGACCAACAGTTGATGGATAGTCAAGCTCTGGCTTTTTACTATTTATAACAATAGCACTGTCATTTTCTAATCCAAAATAAATTCTTGGCTCTTTTATATTTATAGCATCTTCTTGTGATTGTTCAAAATCTTTTTGTATATTAATTAAATTTCCATATTCATCTGTTGTACCAGCCATTGTTACAACAGCTCCATAACCATGTGTATATTGATATGTTTTATTAGAATATGTTGCATTTTTATTTGATATTTCTCTTGGAGTTAAGTATACTAATCTCTCTTTTCCTTCTATGTTGTAAGATGCAATTTGAGTATCTCTAAATGTATAATAATCTTTTACTGTTTGTGTAGATGATAATTCTTGAATAACTTTATCTTTCGTTACTATTGCAATATTTTCTAATAAATCGCTATTTTTTCTTATTTCATCTTCTGTTATTGTACCACTATAATTAATGTTTTTCTCGTTAACACTATCAGTAGTTATGCTATATGCTTGCTTTGTCCTTTCAATGTTTTCTCTAATGTACCACTCGTTTTTATCTAAATCATTTGAGCCAATGAAAATTAATTGATATAAAGCTAAAACAATAGCTAAAATTATCAAATATATAGGAACCACCATAATATGTCCTAAAACTCTTCTTAAACTTCTTTCTTTTAAGCCTTTATAAGCTTTTAAAATTGAAAAGACTGCTAAAACTGCAAATATTATGTATCCTGCAATTTTAATTGTTATATCTGCATTACCTGCACCAAATAAAGAAAATTCTGTTCCATCTTCTAAGTGTATGTCCATAAATTTTTCATTTCCAATGTTAAGGACCATAAATGTAATTATAATTAGTCCTAATAAAAATGCTATTATTTTTACTCTAGAACCAACTTTACCAACTAAATCACATTTAGTAATAGATTCCCTAGATACACCATCAAAACTTATATTTAAAACAATAAGTGCATACGAAACTGCATAAATAAGAGTCGCTATTACTACTACTAAAAGATATACAAGTACAAATTGAATTAAAGGTTTTATAAATACAAAAAAGCTTATATCTATATTAAATACAGGATCTGTTATTCCAAATTTCGAACCACTAAAGCATAATAAAATATTATTTAAAAGCATCCTTGAGCTCAATATACTTCCTATCAAAGCAATTATAAAAGATACTGATTTATTAGGAAACTTTGGCATTTCCTTTTTTTCATCATCAAAAAATACTTTTAAACCTTTTTTTAAAGTTTTATTTGTAAAATAAAATGACAAAAATAAGAAAATGAAATTTATAATAAAGGTTATTGCTGTATATATAAAGTCAGTTTTAAATATAGATAAATAATTTTCTCCAATACCTTTTATTTCTATATAATTTCCTCTAAAATATATGTATCCAACAATTAAGACAATTAAGCTAATTAACAATACAATTTTAGTTCTTAATCTCTTAGTCTTTTTTACTTTCTTTGTTTCGACTTCTTGCACATTAGAATCTTTATCAATAACTTCTTCAGAATTAGATTCTTTATTAATTTTTTCGCTCATTAAACTCTTTCCTTCCTATATAATAGCATTTATAAAATCTTTGCTATCAAAAGCTTCCATATCATCAATCTTTTCGCCAACACCAATAAATTTAACTGGTATTTTTTCTTCTTTAGCAAGTCTTATAACAATTCCACCTTTTGCAGTTCCATCAAGTTTAGTTAAAACTAAACCTGTTATACCTGTAGTTTCTTTAAAAGACTTTAATTGTGATATTGCATTTTGACCAGTTGAGCCATCAATTACTAGTAAAATTTCTTTAGAAGAGTTTGGTAATTCTCTATCAATTACCTTTTTCATTTTTTCTAATTCATCCATTAAATATTTTTTATTTTGTAATCTACCAGCTGTATCGCAAATTAAAATATCTGCATTAATCTCTTTTGCTCTTCTACAACTATCAAATATAACAGAAGAAGGATCTTGATTTTCTTTTCCTTTCACAATTTCAGCATTTGCCCTATTTGCCCAAACTTCTAATTGCTCTGTTGCTGCTGCTCTAAAAGTATCTCCAGCTGCAATTAATACCTTTTTTCCTTCTCTTATATATTTATTAGCAATTTTACCAATTGATGTAGTTTTTCCAGAACCATTTACTCCTACCATCAGAATAACAGCTGGAGTATTAGATATATCTAAGCTTTGGTCTAAGTCTTTAAATATATTAGTAAGCTCATCTCTTAACGCATTTTTTACATCTTCTTGATCTTCTATTTTTTCTTTTTTAATTTTTTCTCTTAAATTAGAAATAATTTCCTCTGTTGTCTCAAATCCTACATCTGCCATTATTAAATTTTCTTCAAGTTCTTCTAATAATTCTTCATCAACTTTCTTAAACCCAAAATTGATTTTTGATTTTATTAGTCCTTGTTTTAATTTATCAAAAAAGCCCATATTAAAATTCTTTCCTTTCTAAATTAGCTTGAAATGAAAGTTTTTTCATTTACACATTTTAATATATAGAGTATAACATACTTTTTATTAAATGTGTAGATTTTTAGCAAAAAAAAAGTGTATCCATTTTAACTATTAGATACACTCTCTTTATTTCTTTTTTATTTCATTTTTATATTTTTTCTTTTAATAGAAAAATATACAGCTCCAATCATTGATATTACTTATTTAACTATTTATATTTTTTATTATTTTTATTAATCTAGTAGTTTCTTCTATCACTTTATTATTTACTAATTCAATGTTTTGTACTGTTTGCATATCCCACTTAAGCAAATATTCATATAAAGTAGAATATACTTTTATAGCATCTTCCAAGTTTTTAAGTAACCTACCAATATCTTTAGTTTGAGTTATACTTTCTTTTTTTGTTATATATTTATACAAAATTTTATTAGTAAATAATACATTTTTAATATTTGTAAAAATTTCTAAATTAAGGAGTAAATCTTCTCCATATCTTAAATCTAGTTGTTTAATACAAATTTTTTCTAAAACATCTTTTTTTACGCAATCAGTAAACAATGCATTTAGCATATAAGTTTTAAAAAACATCGGATATACTAGTTCTTTAAAATCTTTTTTCTCAATAAACTTTTCTTTTTCAAAATATGTATATTGTTGATATTCATTGGGCTTTTCGTATCTAAATCTAATTAAGTCTGGCTCATTATATTTTTTTATTAAATCTTCAACTTCTATTATTGTATTTTCGCAATAATTATCATCAGAATCTAAAAACATAATATATTTTCCAAGTGCATTGTCTATTCCACTTTTTCTTGCTATAAATTGTCCTTGATTTTTTTGAACAATTATTTTCAAATTATTCATTTCTTTTTGCAGACTTTTGCATATTTCTTCTGTTTTATCATTTGCGCCATCAACTACAACAATAATTTCTACTGTATTACTAGAAATAGATTTGATGCATTTTTCAATTGTTTTTTCAGCATTGTATGCTGGAATAATAACACTTATTAAATAATTACTCATTTTTCTTCCTTGACAATTCCTATTTTTTATTATGATAAATCAATAATTTTTTGAATTTGTTTTACTGTATTTTCAATTTCAAATATTTTACTTCTATTTTTAATATTTTTCTTTAAATTTTGTCTCAATTTTTTATCTGTTAATAATTCCTTCATTCCTTCATATAAGCTATCAGTATCATTGTTAACAATTAATGCTGAGTCTGTTTTTTCTCCAAATATTTCTTTAATTCCCGGACAGTTTGTTGTAATAATAATTTTTTCTAAAATCGTAGCTTCAATTAGTGCTGTGCTTAACCCTTCTATTCTTGATGAGCATACAAACACATCAGAATTTTTTACAAATTTATATGGGTTTTGAGTATATCCTATTAGGTTAACTGTATTTTTTAATTTATTTCTATTTATAAAATCTTCTAATTTTCCTTTTTCTTTTCCTTCTCCAACTATCCATAAAGTATGGATTATTCCTTCTTTTATTAATCTTTTATGAACTTCTAATAATCTGTCATAACCTTTTTCTTTAACTAGTCTTCCTACTGTACAAACTATTAATCCGTTACGATTTAATGGTCTTGTTATTTCTTCTTTTGCCCTTTTTCTTATATTCTTTGAATCTATAGGATTTACTTGTATTTCTATTTTTTTATTTATTCCTGTTTTTTCTATAAATTTATTTTTTACTTCATCAGATACGCAAACAATTTTGTTAAACTTTTTATAACATTGTTTTTCATCTTCTAAATCTATAAATGTATTGTTAAGTCCTTTTGCAATGTCATTTGTAATATCTGTATGAATCCAAACAATTTTCTTTGATTTTTTGTTTGGAGATTGTGAAACAAATTTTGCAACTTTCCCTTCTAAAAATGCAATTTCCACATCATATTTTTCATTTATATTTTTTTCATATAGTTCTTTTGAATGATATTTCATTTTGTATAAGTAAATTTTCCATATTAAACTCATTATCTTTTTTGAAATTTTGCAAAATTTTGAATGTTTATTTTCTCTAAATTTTTTTAAATAAGCTTTAAATATATACTTATACTTTATTCCTTCTATGTTTTCAAGTTCTTTTTTCAATCTTCCATCATCAACTATTGAAAGTAATGTTATATCATATTTAGTTTTGTCGATATGCTCTAAAATATTAATTAGTGCTCTTTCTGCTCCGACCAACTTGTAAAGTGTGTATTACAAATAATACTTTCTTCATTTCTTCACCCTCTTATGGATTTATTTTTAGCAAATTTAAGTATTTTACATAATAAAAATTATATCATATTTAGAGCACAATTTCAAGCTATTTTTCGACGATTTCTCACGAAAAATAGCCAGTTTTTGCAATGTTTTTATTTTCTAATATATCATCAACTTTTATATTAGACATATCATCTATAAATTCTTTAATTTTGTCTAATTTTAAATATTTTGGTTCCGAATTCATAAAGTTTGTAAATTTGTTCGTTCCTTCAATCAATTCAATATTATAAAAATCAATTAAATATCTGTTTATGCAATTATAATCTTCGTATAATGAACCATTTTCTTTAATTGCTCTTTCATTTTCTTTTTTAAAATATTTTTGATAAAAAAAATAATCTGATAATATATGAAGAAAATATCCTTTCCAAAAATCATTATATATATCCACTTTTTGTGAATTTTTAAATTTATCTATTTCAACTACTTGTTTTCCATTTATTAAAGAAGTAAAATGTGATTCTTTCTTCTCCTTATTTATACTTTTCCAATCATTTTTAAAATCTGGAGCTATACTACCTCTTAAAAATTCTTTTTCATTTTCTATTTTATTTTTTTTTATATATTCTTTTCCAATAGCTAAATGTATTACAAAACTTGGCATTTTCTTCCTTCCTTTTACAAAACTCTTTTTATTTTATCATTTTATATATTTATTTACAATCATTATAAGCATAATATTTTTAGTTACACTAAAAAAGCCAGTTGTGCAAGCAACTAGCCTCTTTAAATTATAAAATTTAGTTTTTACTGTCTTCATTTTCCTCCTTTATCATTGCTTGTGAAAACATATAGCTTCCATCAAATACTAATACTGATATCCCTCCAATTGGTTTCCATCCCATTTTAATCTTTTTATTAACTTCATTTTCAAATTTTCCTACAAGATTATCATTATATAAAA
Organism: uncultured Clostridia bacterium; assembly: GCA_947628015.1. Taxonomy (GTDB): domain Bacteria; phylum Bacillota; class Clostridia; order TANB77; family CAG-508; genus CAG-793. The sequence continues at coordinate 412 of CANQYG010000026.1, read as the reverse complement.
CAAGATCATCAAATTTATTAACAACACAGTATTGCATATCTTCACAACTCCTTTAATAATTATTAAATGGGTCTTTTCATCTTGCACTGAAAAAACAGTAAATAGTTTCAAAATAGTTATACCATATTTTATGTAAATTGTAAAGTTATATTTTTAAATACATAAGTCGTTGTAATCATTCTAAAATCACTTATAAAATTTTTCTTCTATAAATTGTCTTTTATTTCTGGAAATAAATCATAAAGATTATATCCTAATAAATTATCAAAATATTCCTTTAATTTATATGTTTCTTTAATATGATATTGCGTATTTGAATATGCACCTCTCCTAATCATAATATCAATTAGTCTTTTATCAATAGTAAATATTTTTTCTCTCTGTGGACACATTAAATCACATAAATTTATTA
>CANQYG010000025.1 GCA_947628015.1 uncultured Clostridia bacterium | reverse complement strand
CAAAGAAGATATTAATCTTTCTGAAAAAACAATTTACAATTACATTGATATGGGTGTATTTAAAAAGTTTGGCTTAATTAATCTATCTTTAAAAGAAAAAGTAAACAGAAAACAATTTAAAAATAAATACAAAAAAAGAAAAGAACCAGCTAATTATTCAGGAAGAAAATATGATGACTACCTAGATTTTGTAAAAAATAATCCTAGTGCAACTACTACAGAAATGGATACAGTAATGAACAGTTTATCTGGTCCATATATTCAAACATTTATATTTCTTAATACTAGCTTTATGATTGGATTTTTACATACTGAGAAAACCTCTGAGTCTATGTCAAAAACATTGGATATATTACAAGAAAGATTAGGCAATGAAAATTACAATAAATTATTTTCTTTAATTTTAACAGATAGAGGCTCTGAATTTGAAAAGCATGAATTATTTGAAATTAATATGAAAACAAGAGAATTACGTACTAACATTTTCTACTGTGACCCTATGCACTCATATCAAAAGCCACATGTAGAGAACAATCACAATTACATTAGAGATATATTGCCAAATGGAATAGATTTAAGTTTTTTAACACAAGAAAAACTTGATTTAATGTTCTCACATATTAACTCAGTACCTAGAGAATGTTATGCAGGTAAGACACCTTACGAAATGTTTGAATTTCTTTATGATAAAGATAATGAAATTGCAAAATTACTTAATATACAAAAGATAAAAAGAGATGAGGTCGTACTAAAACCTTATCTCCTAAAAAATGTTAAATAGCCTACTAAATTATTTAACATAAACTAAATAGAAACATCACATTTAAGTAAACACTACTATTCTAGACAAATGGAATTTAAACTTAGAAAGTTCAAAAAATGAATAGCCATTTGTCTCTTTGCTGTGTCTCTTAATTTGTTTATATATCTATTTTATCCCATTTTCTGTAAAATATCAATAGTTTTTTTACAAAAAAAGCCCTAGATATTAAATTAATCGTTACTATTTACAGCCGATAAAAAGAGCACCAAAATCAGAGAGGTTATAACAATATTTCCTCTCGATTTTTTTACTCTGTTTCTTCTTCATTTTCAGTATGTTCTCCACTTAAAATTTGTTCAAGGGAATATGGATTACCAATACATAACATTAGTAAAGCATTATATATATTTACCCCGTTTCTATTGCAAGTTTCAATATATGATCTGATAGTTGCATACCAACTTGCACTTTCTATGTTCAAAAATTGCCCAGAAGCTTTTTGCTTTGACTTTACTCCTCTTAAACTTCTTTCACTTAAATTATTAGTAAAAGGAACATCAAAATCATATATCCAAAGAAAATATTCATTTTTATAATCTAATAGCCTTAGAATTAGAGTATTTTCATTTCCTGCATAGAATTTTCCTTCTTCTTTTTCCTTTAAGTTTTCTTCATTAGCTTCTATCATAATTTTTTCAAATTTTTCTTCGAATTTATTTAATTCTTCTTGACTAAATTCTTCTATGCCTTTTCTTATTAGATTTTTCCTTTTGTTATTCATCTTAGTTAATAACTCTATTAATTTCTTTGGCCATTTATGTTTTAAATTATCTATAACTTCCTTTAAATCACTAATTAAGTGTCTGTTACATTCTGCATTTGTAAATTTATATTCTTGGCTATAATTAACCATATTGTGATCATGTTCAACAACGGTATCTTTTGATAGGACACTTAAAATACCATCTTTATTAAGTCCATCTTTATTCTTTTGATGATGAGCGACAAACATAGCAAGTTTATCTGTACCATAAAATCTTAAACAACTTCTATGAGTATCTACCATAATTACAGTATCATCCCAATGAATTAAAGGTTGTTGTATAATTGCTGTTTTTATATCTTTCATAAAGTTTTTTAAATTATTTGCTGCTCTTTTTTGTAACTTAGCAATATATCCTTCACTTAAATCAATTTGTCCATCTGTAATGCCATAAGTTATTTTTTTAGCTTTATTGATTGTTACATTGGCTTGATTCATTAAAGTCAATTCTAATGCTTGAATTTGTGGTCCATATTGATTTTCTTCTTTTAAATTATTAGGAATCTCTTGGTAAAATATCTTTCCACAGTCTTTACATTCATATTCGATAAATTTATGTCTTTTTTTCTCTACAACAATTTTATAATCTAATTCATCTTTTTCTTTTGTAGAACCTGTTTCTTTAATGGTACTACTATTACAACAAGGACAGTTATGCATTACATGCTCAATAAGTTCAGTGATTTCGTCATCACTAAACTTATGCAATTTATGTTTTTTATGACCAACTTGACCACCTTTAGGTAAATTAGTTTTTTCTCTAGTATTAGGAATAACTTTCTTTTTGTTAATAGGAGTCTGAGAAGTAGGAATATTATGATTAGTACCATCCATATTTAATAAAGATTTTAACCTAGCAATCTCAAAATCTTTTTCTTTTATTATATTTTTATTTTGAAGTAATTCTTCTTTGAACTTTTTCTCTTTCTCAATTAAATTTTGATTACTTTTTTCTAAAAGCTCTTTTAGATATTTTAGTTTACGATTTTCTTTAGATAATTTATCATTTTCAATTAAAAGCTTTTCATAATCATTATACAAACTAGCATGTCCTGTAATCATACGTAACTCCTCATTAATTTATTAAAGTAATTATACATTAAAAGTCAAAAAAATGCACGTTACAATATAGTTACATGGTTATTACATGACATAAACATTGTATATTTTTATTTATACAAAAAAGAATAGATAAAAAATTAAAAAATAAAAAAAACGTATAATAAAGTCTCTCAGGTGGCTATAAAAAGGCTTTAGATAGATTAAAATGCAATGCAAAAAAAATTATTAAATTTTTTGTATTACATTTTAGTTACCAAAATATTTCGAAAACGGCTGTGAATAGTAACTTTTAATTTTACATTTCTATTACATTTTTAAATTTTTTATTGTATATTTTCTTTATTTAAATTATAATAATTGTATATTTATGTAAAAAATCGGTTTTAGGCAAACCTTAATAAAAGCCTAAATATATTATTTAAGGAGATAATAAATGGACGATTCAAACAATTTAAATCCTAATGATAATCAAAATAATAATATTCAAGGACCTAATCCTTATACTAATATGGGTATGGGTTTTGATCCAAATGATCCTTATGCTAGTTTAAATCCAACACCTTTTAACCCAAATATGGATTTTAACAATTATCCAAATCCTGATACTGTTTCTGGAATGGATTCAAATGTAAATCAGTCTACTAATTCTAATAATGTAGAAAATGTTCCTCAAAATAGTGATATACAAAATCCATCAGTTCAAGAGGATGATTTAGATTCTATAGAAAATCTTACTAATAATGTTTCATTTGAACAAGGAAATGCTAATAGCCTTGATAATCAAGCTATTAACCCTATATTGAATCAAAATATTCCTAATGATAATTCTTATGCACCTAATACAGATTATCAAAATAATAACAGTAATATGAACTATCAAGATAATTCTTCTAATGTTAATATGGGCTATGAACAAAATAATTTTGATAATTCTGCTATGAATTATCAAGATAGCTCTTCTAATATTAATATGGGTTATGAGCAAAATAATTTCGTTAATCCTAATATGAATTATCAAGATAGCTCTTCTAATATTAATATGGGCTATGAACAAAATAATTCTTCTAATATTGGATATGAACAAAGTAATTTTGATAACTCTACTATGAATAATGAAGTAAATCAAGTTCAAGATACTATAAATGCAGATGCTAATGACTATAATAATACTTTCGTTAAAACTTGGATGGGAGATTTATATGAAAAAGCTCATTCTAAAAAGTTTAATTGGTCAGCTGCTATTTTAGGTGGAATATACTTCTTATATAGAAAAATGTATTTAACAGGAATCTTATTTGCTGTATTACAAATATTCCTAGTTTCATTATTTACATTTTTAATTGCAAAAATAGGTGTAGTTTCTTTAGTTTTATCATTTATTGCTTATATTGCATTTATATTAATTTATGGATTTAGTTTTTATCCATTATATAGAAACTTCGTTCACAGTAAATTAAAAAAATATAAACAAACTACTACAGATAATTCTCAATTATTAAATATTGCTCGTACTAAAGGTAATACTTCTGTTGTTGCAGTTATACTTTATTGTATTATAATGCCAATTATATTAGGTATTATCTATAGTATATTATTTACAGTTGGATTAATTAATCTTGGAAATAGTTTGCTTAATAATTTATCTGATGATAATTATAACGAAACATCAATAGAAGATGATATTCCAGATACAGATATTCAATTATTTAACTTTAAAGATGATTACCTTTTAGAATATGATTCTAATGTATGGTATCTTGATGAAGAATACAATAAACTGACCAAAGGTGATTACTCATTATTATATGCTCAAACTATCTCTAATATATCAAATTTATTTAACGCTGATGTGTCTACACCATCTGGAAGATCAACTTTACTTGGTACATTGTTAAATTCATTAGAAACTCAAGCAGCTGCTCGTAATCTTAGTGTTGAGGCAGGAGTAAGTAACTTTGTAATGGGAACAAATGCATATTACGGATACATTGATGTAACATCTACAAGTAGTATTTCAAGATATTATTTAATTTTACTTCCTGATGATAATTTATTATTCCAATTTGTATTAAGTGTAAATGATACAACTATAGATTATGAAACAAATTTAGAAGTAATAAATATTTTAACAAGTGTATATAAAGATGAAACTATGCAAGTAGATTCAGATAATAGTTTAGACGAAGAAAATATTGTTGAAAATGATGTTGTAGAAACTAATACAATAGATGAAGAAAATGTTATTGATGATGAATCTAACACAACTTCTGAAGAAGACGAAGATAATATTGTAGCAAATGATACTGTAACTGAAAATGTTTCAAATGTAAGTTCTAGTCTTTCTGATGTTTTAAATTAGAATATAATATTTATTATAAGAGTGAACCCCCTAATAAGAAAGAGGGTTCATTTTTTTGAATATTCTTAAGTTAAAATATTGTTTCTTTAAATAATTTATTGTATAATGGGAAATATAATTTTAGAAATGAGGGATTTTTATGAACTATATTTTAGTTAAAGATTTATTTAAAAATACAGAAAAGTATATAGAAAAAGAGGTTAAAGTTGCTGGTTGGGTAAAAACTATGCGTAATTCTAAAGTTTTTGGTTTTATAGAATTAAATGATGGAACTTTCTTTAATAATATACAAATTGTTTTTGATGATAAATTAAATAATTTTGCAGATATTTGCAAATTAACTATTAGTTCATCTATTATAGTAACTGGAACTTTAGTAAAAACAGAAAATGCAAAACAACCATTTGAAATACATGCAACTGAAATCGAAATATATAATTTATCAGGTACAGATTATCCTATTCAAAAGAAAAATACAAGCTTTGAGTTTTTAAGAACAGTAGCTCATCTTCGCCCAAGAACAAACACATTTAATGCTGTATTTAGAGTAAGAAGTATGTTAAGTTATGCTATTCATAAGTTCTTTCAAGAAAGAGGATTTGTATATGTAAATACTCCAATTATTACAGGTAGCGACTGTGAAGGTGCTGGAGAAATGTTTAATGTATCATCTTTTGATTTTAATAATATTCCAAAAGATGATAAAGAAAAAATAGATTATTCTAAAGATTTCTTTGGAAAAAATGCTCATCTTACAGTAAGTGGACAACTTGAAGGTGAAACTTATGCTGAAGCTTTTAGAAATATCTATACTTTCGGGCCAACATTTAGAGCTGAAAATTCTAATACAGTAAAACATGCTGCTGAATTTTGGATGATGGAACCTGAAATGTGTTTTGCAGATTTAACTGATTGCTTAGATGTGGAAGAAGCAATGCTAAAATATGTAATTTCTTATGTCTTAGAAAATGCGCCTGAAGAAATGACATTTTTTGATAAGTTTATAGCACCTGGTCTTCTAGATAAATTAAAAGTTACAATAAATGAACCTTTTGGAAGAATAACTTATACAGATGCAATAAAAGAATTGGAAAAACATAATGATGAATTTGAATATAAAGTTTCTTGGGGAGTTGATATTCAAACAGAACATGAAAGATATTTAAGCGAAAAAATATTTAAACGACCTGTATTTGTTACTGATTATCCAATGGATATAAAAGCATTTTATATGAAACAAAATAGTGATGGAAAAACTGTTGCAGCCGCTGACCTTCTTGTTCCCGGAATTGGAGAATTAATTGGTGGTAGCCAAAGAGAAGAAGATATAAATAAACTTACATCTCGTATGAAAGATTTAGGTCTAGATGAGAAAGATTATTGGTGGTACTTAGATTTAAGAAGATATGGTAGTGTTCCACACTCTGGATTTGGTCTTGGATTTGAAAGACTTATGATGTACGTAACTGGAATGCAAAATATTCGTGATGTTATACCTTATCCACGTACACCAAAAAATTGTGAATTTTAAAAAATCCCTAGAAAAATCTAGGGAATTTTTTTATACTTTTATTTTTACATTTTTTGATTTTATATTGATGCTATATTTTTAACATAATAATTTTTATTAAGTTTTTACATTAATTAAATTATTCCTTTTTATTGTTTATTTCCTAATTAAATTTTCATTTTTCTTATATATTAACATAGTCTGAATTATTTATTTTATTGATTGTCTTTCAATAATTTGTACTGATCACCATCTTTCACAATACTATAACCACTTGTTGTTAGATCAATAGAAACAATAGGTCGTAACATTTCGTTTGGTGAACCTATAACTCCAGGTTTTTGACAAACGGAATTTCCCCCACTTATCCAAGTTCCATCTGAAATAGAGTTAACAACCGAACAACCAAAAAATACTTCCTCCTCAGTTAAACGTACAAATCTCGAAGCAAGCCAATATACTCCAGCAGGAGAACCATCAGGGATCTTAAAAATTATATCATAATACTTATCATTTATAAATTCATTTTTCTTGAAATCATGCGAATAATATGATTCTCGAAATTCATCTGTTTCCATTATATTTTCTTCTCCACCACCTACGTCAGTTGTATATTCTTTTTCCCATGGGATTTCGCAACTCGAATTTCCAGTTCCAATTTTTCTTGTTGTATCATATTCATAATTCCATTCTACATCATGTTTCTTCCACATTGTAGGAACTCTTCCTGAATATGTCTTTTTTTCTCCATAATGTATTAAGTCTATGTCATCATAATCATTTATTATTTCATCTGGATTACCTTTTTGATGCTTATATTTCGTACAATCATAATTGCTTACTTTCTCTATATCACTTCTTTTTAAATTTGCTACACTTATCCCCTCTTTTTTGGTTTCACCATCAGCTTCATATTGTCCATAACATTGTCTGCATATTTCATTTATCACCCACACTCCATTATTGTATCCATTTACATTTGTTAATTGTAATTTTTGTGTTGTTGGTCTATCTGATATTATTCTTAATGTTGTTCCATCATAATCCCATATTTTCCATTCCATATCTGTTTGTGTTGTAAATTTTAGTTCTGATTTTGCTCCTGATATATCTGTTCCTACTGAAAAAGGATTTTCATCTGTCTTTGGTTCAAAATTATATCCTGTAACTTTTGCTCCTACATATTCACTATACATTTCTTTTCCTATTTGGCTTATTAGCTCTTGCTCATCTTCTTGTGCTTTTTTATATTTATCTGCTGCATTTCTTGCTTTGCTAAATAGTCCATCTCCGTTTATTGCCATATTAAGTGTTACTCCTGCTAATATTAGCAATATTATTATTGTTACAACTAACGCTATTAAAGTAATTCCTTTTTCTTTTAAAGCTTGTATTTTCTTATCTTTCATTTGTTTCTCTCCTTTTTTTATTTTCTAACATTTAATATTTTTGACTATAAAAATTACTCATTATATACTAAAAACATCTTATTAAGTGTTAACACTTACAAATATATCATAAAGAAATATTAAAATCAATACATATATTAAAAATTTATGGAGTGATAAATATGTCATTGATTGTAAAATTTAATGGAAAAATGAATGTAATTGGAAGACTTTTAAAAGAATATCGAATTAAAAATAATTTTTCTTATGAGAAATTATCTGCACAATTAGAACTTATGGGTATTAGTATTCATAAGCAAAGTTTATATGATATTGAAAATGACAAAAGAACTGTAAAAGATTATGAATTATTTGGTATTGCTTATGTTTTAGGAATAGATGTTAATGATTTATTAGGAGATATCCAAAAAAAGTATAAATAATTTTATTAACATAATATTTAATAAAAAAAGAAATAAGAATTGAAGTGTTTCATTAAAATTTTTGCTTTCACTTCAAATTTCTTACTTCTTTTTTATCTTTTTTTAGTTTTATTAAAAATTATGCCTTTATTTTGTAAATTATATAAAGAATAATACAAACTTCAATAAATATAACAAGTGGTATCCATCTTTTGAATAATTTTTCTTTTTTTCTATAATTAAACATTTCTGATGCAACCATAATTCCAACAAAACCACCTAGTATAGAAAATATTAAATATATCGTATCTATCCATTTTGGATTTATTTTTATAAATTCTGTTCTTATATTAAGCCATATAAATATATAAGAAATTATATTTATACATATTACATATCCTACTATAAAATTTACCATAAAAAATTTCATTCCTTGTAATAATATTTAGGTTTTTAAGGTTTCCTATAAACCTTACTTTTTATATTTTTTTTATTTTTATCCAAATAGGCTTATTTGATTACTTTGACTCATTCCCTCTAGACATCCTGCATTTTTTAACATTTCTATACCACTTGTTCCAAGTTTAGCTCTTAGTTTCAAATCATCTATTGACATAAATTCACCTTGTTTTCTTGCTTCATCTACGCCAAGTGCTGCTACTGTTCCAAAACCTGGAATACTATTTAATGGTGGTCTTATTCCTTCATCTTCCATCTTAAATTTTACTGCATCTGACTCATACAAATCTATTGGAACAAATCCTATTTTTCTTTCATACATTTCATTTACTATTTCCAATGTTTCATACATTGCACTATCTTTTTGTGTTGCATTATTTCCTAGCAATTCTATTTCTTTCATTTTATTTTTTACTTTTTCTTGTCCGTGACACATTATATCACTATCAAAAGCATCTGCTCTTATTGTAAAATATGCTGTATAATATGCTTTTGGAATATGTACCTTAAACCACGCTATTCTAAAAGCATTTGTAACATAAGCTGCTGCGTGAGCCTTTGGGAACAAGTACTTTATTTTATTACATGAGTTAATATACCATTCTGGAACATTATTTTCTTCCATTGTCTTTTTATAATCTGCCCATTTTTCTGGCTCTTTTGCTACTTTTCCTTTACGCACAAGTTCCATTATTTTAAATGCTGTATTTGGCTTAATTCCTTGTTTTATCAAATATAACATAATATCATCACGAGTACAAATTGCTTCACTTAATTGTGCTGTTCCGCTATTTATTATTTCTTGTGCATTTCCAAGCCACACATCAGTACCATGTGACAGACCTGATATTCTTATTAGCTCTTCAAATGTTGATGGTTTTGTATCTTTAAGCATTCCTCTTACAAATTTAGTTCCAGACTCCGGTATTCCAAATGTTCCTACTTCTGATTTTATTGCTTCTGGAGTTACTCCTAAAGCTTTAGTAGATGAAAATATTGACATTGTTTCTTTATCATCAAGTGGAACTTTTGTTGGATCTAATCCTGTTAAGTCATATAGCATACGAATTACTGTCGGATCATCATGACCTAGTATATCAAGTTTTAGCAAGTTTTGGTCTATTGAGTGATAATCAAAGTGTGTTGTTATAATATCTGAGTTTGGGTCATCTGCTGGATGTTGTACTGGTGTAAATTCATATATTTCTCTTCCTTTTGGTACAACTATTATTCCTCCTGGATGTTGGCCTGTTGTTCTTTTTATTCCTGTACATCCTTTTGAAATTCTTGATACTTCTGCATTACTTGTTGGCTCACCTTTTTCTTCAAAATATTTTTTTACATAGCCGAATGCTGTTTTATCTGCAACTGTACCAACTGTACCTGCTTTAAATGTTGTTCCTTTTCCAAATATAACTTCTGTATATTTATGAGCTTTTGCCTGATATTCTCCTGAAAAGTTTAAGTCAATATCTGGCTCTTTATCTCCATTAAATCCTAAGAAAGTTTCAAATGGTATATCCATTCCATCTTTATCTAGTCTATGACCACATTTTGGGCACATCTTATCTGGAAGGTCAAATCCATTTTTTATACCATAATCAGTAAAGTCTGAATACTTACATTTTGGACATCTATAGTGTGGTGGAAGTGAACTTACCTCTGTTATTCCTGTCATATTAGCAACAAATGAAGAACCAACAGAACCTCTTGAACCAACTATATAGCCATCTTCATTTGATTTCCATACTAATTTTTGTGCAATAATGTACATAACTGAGAATCCATTTTTTATAATTGAATCTAACTCTTTATCCAATCTTTGCTGAACTACCTCTGGCAATGGATCTCCATATAATTCATGTGCTTTATTATATGCTATTTCTTTAATTGTTTTTTCGCATCCTGGTATATGAGGTGGACATTTTTCTGGAGAAATTGGTCTTATCTTCTCACAACTATCTGCTATTTTATTTGTATTTGTAACAACTACTTCATACGCTTTTTCTTTTCCTAAAAATTCAAATTCATTAAGCATTTCTTCTGTTGTTCTTAAATATAAAGGTGCTTGAGTATCTGCATCATCATATTTTTGACCAGCTTGAATTATTCTTCTATATATTTCATCTTGTGGGTCTAAAAAGTGAACATCACAAGTTGCACAAACTGGCTTTCCTAGTTTTTCGCCTAATTCAACAATTTTCCTTACTATATTTTTTAAATCTTCTTTACTTGAAAGTGTTCCATCTCTTACTAAATATGCATCATTATCAAGTGGTTGTATTTCTAGATAATCATAGTCACTTGCTATTTCTTCAATTTCTTCTTCTGATTTTCCATTTAATATTGCTTGATAAAGTTCGCCTTGGTCACAAGCACTTCCTATTATTAAGCCTTCTCTATATTTTTTTAGTATAGATTTTAATATGTTAGGCTTTTTATAGAAATATTTTACGTGTGAAAGAGAAACTAATTTATATAAATTCTTTAGACCAACATAGTCTTTTGCTAAAATTATAATATGATATCTTCTTAATTTTTTATAATTTGCATTTCCAGATTCTTTTTCATCTATATCTGCAAGTTTTTTTACACCTTTTTTATCAAGCATATCACACATTACATTAAATACTTTAACTGTTGTATCAACATCATCTAAAGCTCTATGTGCAACTTCAACTTTTATTCCTAAATTTTCTGCTATAATTCCTAATTTATATTTTTTATAATCTGGAAATAAATCTTTTGCAAGCCTTAGTGTATCTAAATATGTATAGTCAAATTTTAATCCTAATCTTTCACAATTATATCTTAAAAAACTAGTATCAAAATCTGCATTATGTGCAACTAAAACTGAGTCGCCAAAAAATTCTAATATTTTTGGCATTAGCTCATCTATTTTCGGAGCATCTTTTACCATATCATCTGTGATATTAGTTATTTCTTGAACATTATATGGTATTGGTCTTTCTGGATTTACAAATGATGAAAAACTATCTATTACTTCACCATTTTTTACTTTCATTATTCCTACTTCTGTAATTTTATCTGTTCTAAATGATGTTCCAGTTGTTTCTAAGTCAAATACACAGTATGTTGTATCTTTTAATATTTGTCCTTTATCTTTTGTTATTACTGGATCTCTATCTGATACTAAATATCCTTCAACTCCATAAATTATTTTTATTCCTGCTTTATCATATCCTATCTTTTCCATTAAATGATGAGCATCTGGAAATGATTGAACAACTCCATGGTCTGTAATTGCTATTGATTTCATTCCCCATTTCATAGCTCTTTTTATTAAGTCATCTGCTGATGTTACTGCATCCATCTGGCTCATTTTAGTATGCATATGAAGTTCTGTTCTTTTTACTTCAGCATTATCCATTCTTGTTTCTTTTTTCTGCAATTCACATTCAACTACTGTATTTGCTAAAATAGTTATTTCTTTTGCAAAATTATCATAACCTGCTCTGCCTCCAACTTTTACACCTGTTCCTGGTTTTAATCTTTTTCCAACACTTGATTTTTTTTCAGGAGTTACAAAAATTTTACAAGTTATAGTGCTTGTACCATCATATACATCAAAAGAAAATAGAAACTTTCCAGTTTTCTTTAATTCAGTTGGATCAGGACAATTTACAATTTCACCTACTAGTTGAACATCAGTTGTATCCATTCCTATATCTGCTACTTTTATTACTTGTTCTTTAATATTAGAATTTCTACCATATATTAAATTTGGATCATTTGGCACATCTTCCTTAACTTCGCCTTCACTATTTTCATTAGGTACTTTCTTTTTGAAATTGTTATCATTATTTTTCCAGTTATTGTTGTTCTTGAAATTGCTATTTTCTTCTTTTCCATTCCAATTAATGTTTTTATAAACTTTTTTTGTTTCTTGTTTTTCTTCACTTTCGCTAACTTTAATTGCTTTAGTTGAGTTTTCTGAAAACTCTTTTATTATTTTTTCTTTTTCTGATAAAAAGTCAATTTCAGTTTTTTCAATATCTTCCTCAATGAAATTTATTTTATAATGTACCATATATATATCTTTTATAAAGTCTGATATATATTTATCTACATTTTGCTTTTCTAATATATCTTTTCCTTTTAATTTTAGATGTATATTAATTGTATTTTCGTTTATATCTATAGTGCTTTGTTTTAAAAATGCTTTAATAACTGGAGCTTTCTTAGATATATAATCTAATATATTTTTCCAGTCTTTCTTCACTTTTTCATTTATTTCATCACTTACATCATTTTTTTCTTCTGGATAAGATACTTTAAATAAAACCTCATTAAAGTTAAATCTTTTTTTCGCATAAGTTTCAAATTTTTCTATCTCTGAAATTGGGATTACTTCTTGAGTTTGTAAAAAAAGCTCTAATTTATTTGTTTTTTTATACAAATTTGCATTAGAGATTTTTGCATTAGATAAAGCAAAACTATCTGAATTATAATCACCAAATACAACCTTTAATTCTTTTAATTGTTCCACAATTTGCCCCCATTTTTGTTAAACAATTTATTTCATAATTCTTTATTTATTTTTTACATTTCTAATTTTTATTTCATTATTATCACTATACAATTCTCGCTACATCATTAAATGCTATTACTATTGAAAGTGTAATTAGTGCTAAAAAACCTATAGATTGAATTTTTATTTCTAAGTTTTTATCAAGTGGCTTTTTTCTAATCCACTCAATTATAAGTAAAACTATTTTTCCTCCATCAAGTGGAATTACAGGAAGTAAATTAGTAATTCCTAATGATACTGATATTATTGAAAGTAAGTATATAAATTCTGTTAATCCTGATGTTTTAGATACCATCTCTGATATTCCAATAGGTCCTACCATATCTTGCAGACCAACATTTCCTGAAAAAAGTTCTACAATTGAAAGCCACATACTTTTTATTAGTTCTGTACTTGCCAAAAAAGAATATTTAATTGCCTCTAAAAAATTATTATCTACAGCTATTAAATATCTTATAAATATCAAACAACAATATGCTAAAATTCCAAATAAGATATTAACTAATGCTCCTGCTGCTACAACAAAAATTCTTTTTGGAATACTTGCTTTACTAAAAGAACCTTCCTTTTCAGATTCTTCATCTTCACCTTCTAAATTTACAAATCCACCTAATGGAATTAGTCTTAATTCATATATGGTTTCTTTGCCTTTTTTACTAAAAATTTTTGGTCCAAATCCTATTGCAAATTCATTAACTCTTATTTTGCAAATTTTTGAAACTATATAATGGCCCATTTCATGAATAAGAACTAAAAATCCTAGTAATATTATTATCTTTATAGCTGTTATCAAGAGAAAAACCTCCCAATTTTTTATTGTAATCAAATAAACAATTGATTCGAAATTATAAATTCCGGCAACGATTTACTATATTATAAACGCCATAAGTAAAATATATGCAAAAGGCACTATAAATATTACACTGTCAAATCTGTCAAGCATACCTCCATGGCCTGGTATAAGATTACTAAAATCTTTTATATCACAATATCTTTTTATACTTGATTCAGCTAAATCACCTATTTGACCTATTACAGATAATATACCAACTATAATTATTATTGCAAAGTAATTTATGCTTAAAGCAGCTACATTATTTACAACAATTGTATAAATAACAGCTATTATTATTGCACTTACAATTCCTGCAACACTACCTTCAATAGTTTTGTTAGGACTAACTTCTGTTAATTTATGTTTTCCGATTTTTCTTCCTACAAGAAATGCAAATATGTCACTTCCCCACGCTGCAATTAATGGATACCACAAGTAGATTTTTCCCATCTTATATATTAAGTTAAAAAAGAATAACATAACTGCAATATAGCATATTCCAAAAATTGTAACATTGATATCAATTATACTTTTTTTGCCTTTTGAGAATAATAGTTCCGTTACTAATATTAATATAGAACCTAGTATTATCCAAATTACTGACATTCCTATATCTATTTTCTCATTTAAACTTATAATTGCTAAAATTATACTTGCTAAATACCCAATCCAAGATGATGGATTAGCTTTTTTATTTATTTTAAATCCATTATAATATTCATATAGACATATTATTGTTAGCAATGCTATAGCTATACTAAATACAACATTATTTGCAAAAATAAATATGATTAAAACTAATGGAAATCCTACAAATGCACTAATTACTCTAGTAATCAGTTCTTTCTTTTTCTTATCCACTAACATTCATTCCTTGTATAATATATTTAGGTTTTTAAAAGGTTACCTATAAACCTTCATAAAAAATTTATTTTCCTTTTCTTATGTGTCGATTAGAATATTCTTCTAT
>CANQYG010000024.1 GCA_947628015.1 uncultured Clostridia bacterium | reverse complement strand
ATTTGATAAACTAGATAAAAGTGCATATAATTCTGTACTTGAAGCACTATCTCCATCAACACCATTATATAATTGTTCAAAACATATACTTGCTGTTAATGATAGTGGCATTTCTTTTGCAAATTTTTCTCCTAAATATCCATTTAATATAAGAATTCCTTTTGAGTGTGATGAACCTGATAGTTCTACTTCTCTTTCTATATTGATTATCCCACTTTTTCCTGTATAAGTATTTGCTGTAATCCTTACAGGCTTTCCAAATGTATAATCTCCAATACTCATTACTGTTAAACCATTTATTTGGCCTACTTTACTTCCTTTAGTATCTATTAAAAGCACTCTATCTTTTATCATTTCTGTATATTTTTCATCATATTTCTTTACACGATTTTTTCTTTCAGCTAAAGCTTTTTCTATATATTCTGCTGTTACAACTTTTGATTTATCTATTTTAGCCCAAGCTCCTGCTTCAACTATTACTTGTGTAAGTTCTCCAAACTGAGTAGATAATTTATTTTTATTTTCTGCTAATCTGCAAGAATATTCAGCAAGTCTTGCAAATCCGCCTCTATCTAAATGAGGAAGTTCACTTTCTGTGCAGAATCCGTGTACAAAGCCTGCTAAATCTTTTAAATTAACTTCATCTAATGGAGCTGTATCTTCAAATTCTACTTTTATTTTAAATAATTTTCTAAATTCTTCATCTACTGATAAAAGAGTTTGATAAACATTTTCGTTTCCAATTAAAATTACTTTTAAGTCAAGTGGTATTGGTTCTGGTTTTAGTGAAACAAGTACCATTGATGACCTTTGCTCTAAAGAGTTATCAATTCCTATTTCTTTATTTCTTAAAACCTTTTTTAAATTCTCATAGCAAGCTGGATTTGTTAGTAAATCATTTGCTTGAAAAATAATATATCCACCATTTGCCCTTTGTAGCAAGCCTGGTCTTATCATTGTATAATCAGTTTTTAACATTCCATAATAGTTTTCATATTCTAATCTACCAAACAAGTTATTAAATGAATAGTTAGAATCCATTATAACTGGTGCACCTTCTATATTACTATTATCAATAAAAACATTTACTCTATAATTTTCCCAAGGTTTTGTTTCTTGAACTTTTGGTCCTTGTTGTTCTTGAGTCTTTTTATCTTCTTCTAAAAATTTAGATATATTATTTAATATGTCTTTTTTTACACCATCTAAAAATTTATTGATTTTTTTGTTTCTTTTAAAATTAGATTTTAGATATGAAATATGTCCTTCTATTGTAAGTACAGCTATATTTGATTGCCATTCAGACACCTTTTTTTCTGACTCTTCATCTAATTGCTTTATAGTAGCAATTACCTCTATTATCTGTTGTTGAACAATAGTAGAATTATCTTCATATTCTTTTCTTATATTTTCATCAAGTTCATTAAATTCTTCTTCTTTAATAACTTTACCATCTACCATTGGCATCATATAAATACCATTATCAGCTGATTTTACTTGAAATCCATATTTTTCAGATCTTTTATTTAAGTCATCAAGTAACTTTGCTCTTTTTTCTTGATATTTTTGAGTAATAACTGTTTTCTCTTTTTCAAAATCCTCATTTCTAAAAGTATTTTTAATATCTGTTCTAATTTCTTTAATAAATTTGTCCATTGCTATTTTTAGTTTAGTTCCTTCTCCTGCTGGAAGGCTTACTGCAATTGGCTCATTAGGATTTTCAAAATTATATATATAACACCAATCTGGTGGTGTTTTTTTAGTTTTTGATAATTTATCCAAATAATTTTTGGTATATGTTGTTTTTCCTGAGCCTGAAGGTCCCTCTAAATATACATTATATCCTTTAGTATCAACTGTTAGTCCAAATTCAAGAGAATCTATTCCTCTTTGTTGACCTATTCCTTTATAGTTTGCATTTAACTCTTCTGTTGTTTCAAATTTAAACATCTCTGGGTCACAGTTATATCTTAATTCTTTATACGATACTTCATTTGTGTTTTTCATTATTTCCTCCTAAAGTTACTATTTTACAACTAAGGTCATCATAATTGCATCATCTTTTCCATTATAGTAATCTTTTCTTATTCCTATATCTTGGAATCCAAATTTTCTATATAATTTTATTGCATTAATATTATGCTCATTTACTTCTAAATTTATTTTTTCTACAATATTTTTTCTAATTACATAACTTAGTAAATTTGATGCAATGCCTTTATTTCTTTTATCTTCTCTTGTAACTATATTCATTATTTCTAATTCATTAAAAATAGTTCTTGTTCCTATATATCCTACTATTTCATTATTTTGTTTTGCAACTAAATATTTAGAATTCTTGTAATCTTCTTTTAAAGTTTCATAGTCCCATATATTAGAAAATTTATCATATTCAGATTTTATATTTTCTAAATCTAAATTCGTCATTTCCAATATGTATATTCTTTCTCCATCTCCTTCTTTTTGTCTTTGTGCTTGTGGCTTTCTTAAATACATTGGGAAAAGTGTACTTGAATCACCGATAATCTCCAACATCATATTTATCTTTCGCACACATTGCTATTGCCTCAGCCATTGATGGCAAATCTCTTACATATTCATAATTATCTGTCTTTCTTCCTTGAGCATATTGTTTAGAAAACTTTGCTTTAAATAGTGGCTCTAATTTTTCTTCGTAAAAATCTCCTGCTATATATAGTGGGTTTTCAAAGTCTATATATTCCACAACATCTGAAACATTTCTAATCTCTGCATTCTTATACAATGACAAGTTTCCATTATGTACCCTATATACTGCAAAATATACATTCTCATTTTTTGCATCAATCATTGATAAGATTTTGCATTCTTTTCTTCCTTTTTTTATAATAACACTATATGCTAGTGCTTTTAAAGTATCAACTCCTGCAATTGGAATATTTTTTGCATCTGAAATAGCTTTAACTGTTGCCATTTCAACTCTTATTCCAGTAAATGAACCCGGTCCTCTTGAACACGAAAGCAAATCAATATCATCTAACTTTAAATTCAATGATTCTAGTAAATTTTTAATATTAGGCATAAGAATTTGTGAGTGTTCCTTTTCTGATACAGATGATATTTGCTTTAATATTTTTCCATCTTCTGCTACAGCTACTGAGCAAACAGCTCCTGATGTATCCAATGCTAATATTTTCATACTATCACTCCTTACATTTTATATATTTTTAAAAAGTTATTCCCTCGTATTTTGTTCCAAATGTTTCTATAATTAATTTACGCTCGTCATCAGTATTTCCTTTGTCAAATGTTATTTTTATATAATCGTTTGGTAAAATATCTTCTATTAATTCTCCCCACTCGAATATACATAATCCTCTATTAAAATATTCTTCTCCTCCAATGTTCTCAAATTCATATACATCTTTTAATCTATACAAGTCAAAATGATATATATCAATTTTTTCATTATGATATTCATTAACTATTGTAAAGGTTGGGCTTGATATTTCTTCTTGCAATCCAAAATACTCTAAAACACCTTCTACAAATTTTGTTTTTCCTGCCCCTAAATCACCTGTAAGAACTATTACATCTCCTTTAGATAATTTAGATGCAAAATTTTTTGCAAACAATTTTGTATTTAACTCATTTTCGCACATTATTTCTTGCATTTTTATATTAGTTCCTTTCTGGGTTTCTAATTTTTTTGCATATATATCTTTATGGATTTCCCATTTTATCTTCTAATTTTTGTATTGAATCTTCTTCATAAGTCTTTAAGCTGTCATATTTATCCGTTGTATTTTTTGCCCCATTTAATACTCCATTTGTAGAACCCGTAAGTCTCAATGTTACTCCTGCTAGTATCATTAAAATAATAATCGTTATTACTAGCACTATTAATGTAATTCCTTTTTCCCTTCTTTTTTTTGATATCATTCGTTCTCCTCCGTTTTTATTAGTTTTAAAAACATAATAAAAATTTATACACTTAAAATATATCATAATATAGATTTTAAATCAAGGTAATAAAAATTAAAAATTACATTAATAATAAATCGTTGTCAAAATTTTCAATTTCGTGTCAACGATTATATGGGTTACAACAAAAAAGTAGTAAGATAAAAACAAATTATCTCTGTTTTCATCTTACCACTTTTAAATTATATTTATACTACTTAAGCTTTTGGCTCTTCTTTTTCAGCTTCAGCCTATGCTTCTGTTTTTGGTTCTTCAGCTTTAGCTTCTTCAGCCTTTTTTTCTTCAACTTTTGGTTCCTCAGCTTTTACTTCTTCAGCTACTGTTTCTTCTACTTTTTCAGAAACTGTTTCATTTTTGACTTCTTCAGATGCTTCTGGAACTTCCTCTTTAATTATTATATCTTCTCTATTTAAGTTTGCTCCAACATCTTCTTTAGTCTTAGCTGATTTTCCTAATTTTTCTCTTAAATAATATAATTTTGCTCTTCTAGCTTTTCCTACTCTTACTAATTCAACTTTTTCTACTAATGGAGAGTGTAATAAAAATGTTTTTTCAACTCCTACTCCATAAGAAATTCTTCTTACTGTGAATGTTTCATTTAATCCACCATTTTGTTTTTTAATTACTATTCCTTCAAAAACTTGGATTCTTTGTCTATTTCCTTCTTTTATTCTTTGATGTACTCTAATTGTATCACCAACTTTTATATTAGGAACTTTACTTTTCAATTGTTCATGTTCTATTGACTTTATAATGTCCATAATTTTTTCTCCTTTCATAAAAATTATTTTTTATTAATTAATTTTATAGCCTCTTCCTTTTGCTCTTCACTCAAAAGCTCAGGTCTTTTTTTATATGTCGTAATTAGCGACTGTTCTTTTCTCCATTTTTCGATTTCTTTATGATTTCCTGAAGTAAGAACCTCTGGCACCATTTTTCCTCTAAATTCTAGTGGTCTTGTATATTCTGGATATTCTAATAAGTTTTCCTTAGATTCTGAGAAAGATTCTTCGCTAGTTGAATCTTTGCTAAGAACTCCATCTACATATCTACTTACTGAATCAATTAAGAACATTGCTGGAAGTTCTCCTCCAGTTAGTACATAATCTCCAATTGAAATTTCCTCATCTACAATCTCATCTAAAACTCTTTGGTCAATGCCTTCATAATGTCCACATAATAAAATTAAATGCTGTGATTTTGCTAGTTCTTTTACTTTATTTTGATTTAAAACTTTTCCTTTTGGTGATAAATAGACAACTTTTGCATCTTCGCTTTTTACAGAGCTATATGCATCATACACTACATCTGGCATAATTAACATTCCAGCTCCTCCACCATAAGGAGTATCATCAACGTGCTTATGTTTATCTTTAGAAAAATCTCTAATATTTATTAAATTAATTTCTATTAAATTTTTTTCCTTAGCTCTTTTTATTATGCTTGAATTTAATGTATCAAACATTTCTGGAAAAAGAGTTAGCACATCAAATTTCATTTTTACCTCTTTTTAATTTTATATCAAACTAGTCCTTTTATTAAGTGAACTATAATCTTTTTATTATCTGTATCTATTTGTTTTATAACTTCTTTAGTTGATGGCAATAATATTTTTCCTACTTGATATACATCATTGGCTCCTGTTTGAAATATGTCATCTAGTTTTCCTAAAATTTCTCCGGTCATCTGTATATACATCAAAACCTATTAAGTCACTTATATAATAAGTTCCTTTTGGAAGTTCGGGAGCATCTTGTCTTTCCATTTCAATAATAGAATTTTTTAATTTTTCTGCTTGTTCTATTGTATCTATTCCCTTTAGCTTGATTACAAATACATTTTTTTGTCTTCTTGCTTTTTCAATTTCCATTTTAGAATTGTTTATATATATTTTTTTTACCTTTAAAATATAATCAACATAAGGCCATATTTTAACTTCACCTTTTAATCCGAATGTATTAACTATTTTTCCAAGTTCCATTCTATCATTCAAAATATTATTTCCTCCACCTACATTAGTCAACAAATTCTACTTCAACTTTCTTTTGCTCTTTTGCACCTAATGATTTGATAATTGTTCTAATCGCTTGTGCAATTTTTCCTTGTTTTCCAATAATTCTTCCCATTTCATTTTGGTCAACTTTTACTTTATAAATTTCTTTATAATCTTCTTCAACCTTTTCTATTGAAATAGCATCTTTATTTTCTACAAGATTTTCAATAATTGTTCTTAGGACTTCTTCCATTTTGAATTATCCTCCTTATTTTGCTTTATTTATTAAAGCTTTAACTGTGTCTGTTGGTTGAGCTCCATTTTTAATCCATGTAGCAACTTTTTCTTTATCAAGAACAATGCTTGCTGGATCTGTCATAGGATCATAAGTTCCTATTTGCTCAATTATTTTTCCATCTCTTGATGATCTTGAATCTGCAACAACAATGTGATAGAAAGGTGCCTTTTTTGCTCCTACTCTTTGTAATCTAATTTTTACCATAATTTTCACCTCCTAAAAAATTTTATATATAAAGTTTAAAAATTTAATAACTAATTTATTTTAACTTATTTGCTAAATCATTCATTTCTTCTTCTGACATTTTATCAAGATTTAATTTTCCCATCATTTTTTTCATTCTAGGATCTAAATTTCCTGATTTCATTTTTTTCATCATACTTTGTGTTAACTCAAATGACTTCATAAATTTATTTATATCTTGAACTTCAGTTCCACTACCTTTTGCAATTCTCATTCTTCTTGATGCATTAAGTAATTTTGGATTTTCTCTTTCCTTATTTGTCATTGAACAAATTATTGCTTCTATTTTTTCAAATTCTTTATCATCTACATTTACATTTAATTTGTTCATACCTGGTATCATTTTTAATAATGATGAAAAAGAACCCATTTTCTTTACTTGCCTTAATTGTGCTAGATAATCATTTAAGTCTAATTCTTTGTTTTTGCGTAATTTCTTTTCTAATTTTATAGCTTCTTCTGCATCAAATTGCTCTTCTGCTTGTTCTATTATCGATAGAACATCTCCCATTCCAAGTATCCTTGATGCCATTCTGTCTGGGTGAAATTCTTCAATTTCATTAAGTTTTTCACCTGTTCCTATAAATTTAATTGGCTTTCCTGTGACTTTTTTTACAGATATTGCTGCACCGCCACGAGTGTCACCATCTAATTTAGTAAGTACTACGCCATCAATTCCTAAGTCTTCATTAAATTTTTGTGCAATATTAACTGCTTCTTGACCTGTCATTGAGTCTACAACTAAAAGTATTTCGTGAGGTTTTACACTCATTTTAATATTTTTTAGTTCATTCATAAGTTCTTCATCTATTTGAAGTCTTCCTGCAGTATCTAGTATTACAACATCATTTAATTTGCTTATTGCAACTTCTTTTGCTTGCTTTGCAATTTTAACAACATCTTTTTCTGTTTCATTTGCAAAAACAGGTATGTTCAAACTTGCTCCTACAACTTGAAGTTGCTTTATAGCTGCTGGTCTATATACATCGCATCCAACTAAAAGTGGACTTTTACCTTGTTTTCTAAGTAAGTTAGCTAGCTTTCCTGCCGTTGTTGTTTTTCCGCGAACCTTGAAGTCCTATTAGCATAATAACTGTTGGTGGATTAGGAGTAAATGCTATTTTGGTATCCGTTCCTCCTAATAGTTCAACTAACTCATCTTTTACAATTTTAATAACTTGTTGTCCAGGAGTAAGTGATTTTAATACATCACTTCCTAATGCCTTTTCATGGATATTATTTACAAAATCTTTAACAACCTTATAATTTACATCAGCTTCTAAAAGGGCAAGTTTTACTTCTCTTAACATATCATTTAAGTCTGATTCTGTTATTCTTGCTTTTCCTCTTAGTTTTCTTGTAAAAGCTTGTAGCTTTTCTGATAATCCTTCAAAAGCCATTTTATCCTCCTAAATAAAAAGTTTAAATTAAGCTATAACGCTTAATTCTTTTTGTACTTCATTTAATATTTTTTCAATCTTTTTTTCTGATGAGTTTTCACTAATTTTGCTTAATTCAGCTAAAACATTTTGTATAGTTTGCTCATTAATCTGTGTTTTTTTCATAATATTTAGCTTTTCTTCGTACTCGAAAAGTTTGCTTTCTCCTTTCTTTATCAAGTCCCTTACACCTTGTCTTGAAATATTATTGTTTTCAGCAATTTCAGAAAGTGACAAATCATTATTATAGTAATCATTTATTACATCATATTGCTTTTTGGTAAGTAATTTACCATAAATATCAACAAGCATACTTATTTCTATATGTTTATCCATATTATCACCTCTTTATTACTGTAAAGCATATATACTTTACACCATTTTTGCAAAAATGTCAAGTCTTTTTAGAAAAAAAGCAAAAATATAATAATTTACTTTACTGCAAATTATTATATTTTTATTTTAAATATTTATTTAATATACTTTCAAAAATAATGCTACTCTAAAACCTATATTAGAGTCTCCTGAATTGCTATGTTGTTTTCTTGTTATTGGAGATTCTGCACTATTTACTCCTCCTCTTATAGTATATATATTTTTTTCATTTGATGATATTTCAGTAGTCCATTCATACATGTTATATCCTAAATCATATATATTATTTACTGCAACTTCACTTGCTCCTGTTGTAATCGTACTTATACCTGTTGCATTTTTAGTTAAATATTCTTCATTATTTGTAGTTTCAATAAATTTTAATGTTGTATCCCATGCATAGCTTGAGCATAGTCTACTTTTTACTTCTTCATCTTCACTATCAAAGTTTTCAGCTAATTCTTCTGCTTTTTCTTTAGTTACATTATTATAGGTACTTATTCCTTTTTTTTCGTTTACTGTTTCAATATTTTCATTTGTTTTTCCTGCTCTATATCTTCCAATATAAAATCCACCATTTGCAATCGCACTTGCTGTTTCAAAGCTATTTCTTGTTTCATAAAAATAATCAGTATTACTTCCATCTTTAATTTGAGTACTTTCAGATTCTGTATTTTCTCCACCTTGTTCTTCAGAGTTAAAATCATATCTATCAAAGTCTATAGTCGCACTTGAACCATCTTCCAATGTTAAGTTTTGAACAGGTACCCACACAAATTCATTTCCATTATCATCAGAAATTACTAATCCTTTAGATACTATTTGTTCATCTTCATTTTCTGATAATTTGTAACCAACTGGTATTTTCGCTTTATTTCCATATTTATCTACATAAGTTTTATTAAATCCCGTAACTGCAATACCTGCTACTACGCTTGTTTCTGTTTCACTAAAGCTTTCATTAAGTCTATAATACATTTTTCCATTATATGAAACTCCTCTTACATAATATATGACTCTACTTTGTGCATTTATTATATAAACATCATCATTGCCTTGATATGTGGTTGCACTACTACTTATATTTTTATTTCCTTCTCCATTTTTTAATACTTCCATATTAACATATAAATTTTTATTTACCTTGTTAACATCTATTGCATAATATACATCATTATCATTTGCACTTTTTACTGTTTCTCCATTTTGTTTTTCATTTAAAAATTCTTTATTACCTTCATATTTTGGTCCAATGTTTTCAATATTCTTATCATAATATGCTATACTTATTGCTTCTCTTAAAATATCTATATCTTCCTTAAATCCAGCATATTTATCAAATTCTCTCATTCCTGTCATATTTACTGCTATTGGTATACTTATCATAGATAATACTGCCACAGTAATTACTAGTGCAATTAAGGTTATTCCTTTTTCATTTTTTAACTTTCGCATATTCTCTTCCTTTACAAAAAATTTTTCATTTGATTTTAATATTTTTATTTTATTACATTATTATTTATTTTGCAATAAAAAATATAAAAATAGTAGCTTTATACTACTATTTTCTATAAATATATAATTAAAGTTCTCTTTCATCTTTATTTATATTATGAGAATTTATTTGCATTTCTTCTTTTTCTTCAATTTTTGCTTGGTTATTAAGTTTTGCTGTAAATGTTTTTTCCTTTTTATGTTTTATCATCTCAGATGTCTTACAAGCAAAATTATCAGCAAAAGCTAATTGTTCTTTTAATTCATTTGATAATTCTTCATTTTGATCATCTGTATTTGGTACATCAATTGAAGAAAGCATTTTTGAAAATCCAGTAAATGCACTTTTTACTTTATCAAATAATTCCATTTTCTACTACTTTTTCTCCTTTTTAATTTTTAACGTTAGATATTTTTATTATATCATATATTATTATATTTTTCAATACTTTTATAAATTTTTTCTTTATTTGCAATTTCTTTCTTATTTTTATATACAATAAACCACAGATAAACTACAATTATGAATATTGCTATATTTTTATAATACAGAATTAAAGCGCTTGAAAGCATTGTTATTATGTACAATGTTATTTCAGAAATAAGTTGTGTATATCTATAACTATTTCTTATTCCTAAAAAAATATGTATTGTTTCTTTCACTATTCTTCCACCATCTAGTGGATAAATTGGAAACATATTAAAAATTGCAATTAATAAATTAGCATAAATTATATTTTCGCAAAGACTTCTTTCAATATAAATATTTTCATTTATTATTAATGTAATTATTATGCAAATAATATTTGTAATTGGTCCTCCTAATGCTAAAACTATTTTCTTTATTGATAACAAATTACCTTTTTTTAATTTTTTATTAAAATCATTACTTTTTGTTTTAAAACTTATTTTTAACCCATATGGCAAAATAGTCATTTTTTCTGGTTTAAATCCTAAAAATAATCCAAACACCAAGTGTCCTAGCTCATGAATTAAAGCAAAAAGCATTAAAATACTATAAATTTTGATGTTTCTTGTAATTAAAAAAATCAAAAAAAATAAAAATACTTTTAAATCAACTTTAATTTGCATTCTTTATTTAGCCTCTCTTGCATTTATAAATCTAATATCCTTTGTGGATCAACAGTTTTTCCGTTTCTTCTAATTTCAAAATGTAAATGTGGTCCTGTTGTTCGTCCGCGTTGAGCCTACCTCTGCTATCTTTTGTCCTTGATTTATATAATCACCTTGATTTACAATTATTTGACTACAATGTGCATAAAGAGTTGTTATTTCTCCATTTGTTATTTGTAGGTGATTTCCATAATCTCCATAACTTGATACCAATTCAACTGTTCCTGACATTGATGCAACTATCTCAGTTCCTGTATTTGCTCCAATATCCACTCCTGCATGATTTGCTGAAATTATATCTGTTGGCTCTCTTGATCCATATCCTGATGTTATATATCCTACAACTGGCTTTATAAAATTTGCATTTTCTTTTATAAATATTATATCTTGGTCTGTTTCACTTATTTCTACTTTTTCATCTCCTCCACCTACTCCACCATTTTCATTGTTTTGTTCTGCTACATCTTCGACTTCGCTATTTTCTTTATTTTCACTGTTTTGTTCTTCATTTGAAACTGTATTTTCAGTATCTTGTTCTTTGTTTTCATCTGTATTTTCATCATTTTGTTCTTCGTTTGGTTCAGTTTCTTGCGTTATATTTTCTTCTATGTTATTTTCTTGCTCATTTTCTTGTGTTAAATCTTTATTTACGACATTTGATATGTTTTTGAAAAAATCACTAATTTTATTAAATATTCCATTAAAATCTGTATCTTCAGATAAAATTGGTCTTATTTTTTCTATTGCTATGCTATTATTTTGGTTTGCAAAATAAAAAGCTCCAAATATACATATACTACACAATACTTGTATAAATATTTTGCTCAATGTAGAAATTTTTCTTTCATTTTGCTTTGTATTTATATTGTTTGCTGGTATTCTATTATTTCTTCTTGCAGATATTTCTTCTGCTCTTTTTATTCTATCTTCTTCACTTATTTTATCCATATTAAAAACTCCTCTTAAAGTTCTTTTTAAATATATGAACAATAAGACGAGTTTATACCTCAATATTTTTTTGAAAAATTTTATACAATAAGCATTATCAAACTTATACTCATTATACCAACTATAATTTTTAAAGCAATATTTACTCTCTTTACTTTTTTAAAATCTCTTTTTAGCTTTAAAATTTGTTTCTTTTCCTCTTTATCTTTTTTATTTAGTTCTTGTAATATGTTTTCTGCCTCCATAATTACAAACTTTTTATTAAAATCTCCCATAAACCTCTCCTCTAATATCTTTATTTACTAACAATTATTTCCACTTATGAGAGGTTTATACAATTAATCTGTTAATTTTGTTATTATCTTCTTGCCATCTATACCTGTAATTATTATATTTCTTTGTTTTAAATCCTCTGGTGCATCTTCTGATTTTCCATTAAAAATTAATTCATCTTTATCATAAACATCTATTTCTAATAAGTTAAATTCACTTATTTTCATATTTTTCTCCGTTAGCTTTTTTACTAGTTCTTTTTTTCTTGATTTTCTGTAACACCTGTAGCAACTATTGTAACTACTACTTTATCTCCTAAACTTTCATCTATAACTGTACCAAATATCACATTTGCCTCTGGATTTACTCTTTCAGCAATGATTTCAGCACTTCTATTTATTTCATCTAGTCCAATATCCTCGCTACCTTTGATGTTAAATATTACACCTTTAGCATCATCTATTGCATTTTGTGTTAATGGATTATTTAATGCACTATTTGTTGCATCAATTATTTTGTTTTCCCCGTCTGCTTCTCCAATTCCCATATATGCATAACCTTCATAACTTAATGTTGTTTTTACATCAGCAAAATCAACATTAATTGTTCCTACTGTATTAATTAAATCTGTAATTGATTGTATACCTTGTCTTAATATATCATCAGTCATTTTAAAAGCATCTAAAATAGAAACATTTTTTTCAGTATTTGCTAATAATTTATCATTAGAAATTACTATTAGAGAATTAACATTTGGTTTTAATTTTTCTATACCCATATTAGCTCTAACAGTTCTTAATTTTCCTTCAAACATAAATGGAGTTGTTACTATTCCAATAGTTAATATTCCTCTTTTTCTTGCTTGCTCGGCAATTACTGGAATTGCACCTGTTCCTGTTCCTCCACCCATTCCAGCAGTGATGAACAATAAATCTGTATCTTCTAAAATTTTATCTATTTCTTCAATACTTTCCCTTGCTGCTTTTTCGCCTACTTCTGGGTCTGCTCCTGCACCTAATCCTTTTGTTAATTCTTTTCCTATTTGTAATGTTTTACAGCCATATGTGTTTGCTCTGTCTAATACATTTTTTTCGGTATTAATAAGTACATATTCTGCACCTTCTATTTTTGAATTTATCATTTGATTAACGGCATTATTTCCTCCACCGCCTACTCCTAATACTTTAATTTTTATCAAGTCTTTTGTTTTAATTGGCTGCATTTGGTCTATCACTTTTTTTCCTCCATTTCATTTATCATTACTAATGTATTATACTATAAAATTCCCATTTTTCAAGTATTTTTTACAAAATTCTTGACTTATATTATCTACATAAAAATTCGTCTAATGATTCATTAGCAAACACAGCTCTATTTATACTATGTATCCTATTTAACATATTTTTGCATCTTTCTATATATTTTTTACCTGGTACAATTTTAACTAGACTACTATCAATAAAGCTTGTTACAAATTCATTAGATATTCTTTGCATTTGATGTTTTCTGTTTGACCATATCCAAAATTTATCTTTATTATTTTCTTCTAAATCAACTAATATAGTGTATTTTTTACCCTTTTTTATATTCTTTTGTGAATATCCACCATATAAAGCAATTGAATCACTATCTGGAATATATTCCTTTATAGCTCTTCTATAAAATCTAAAAATATCTATACCACTTTTTAACTTTAAAACATGTTCTGTTATTTCTTTATCTGAAAATAGCTTATTTAACTTTTCTTCTAATGATAACATTGGTGAATCTAGGTTTAACTTTTCAAAAGCATTTTCTAGATAATCTTCCTTACTATTTATATACCCTATCTTTTTCATTACATTGTCAAGTTCTTCTTGTGATAATGTTTTAAGAATATCTTGATTTTCATCTACTGTTCCAAATTTTATCCATCTTCTTCCTGTTTGTATATTCTCTAAATCCCATTCAATATCTGCCTTAATATATTCTCCATTTTTAGTTCTAATTACTGGAGATATATGCTCACCTGGTTTAAAAACACTATAATCATTTTTTGTTAATTTAATATCACCTATAATATACACATCAAGTCCTAATCTTTGTGCTATTTCTTTATACATTTTAGTTGCTGTAACGCAAATAAGTTGTCTTTTATTTTCTCTTTTCTTAGTAACTTTATTAACACAAGATTGATATATATTATCTCTAGTTTCCTTGTCAGCCCAATAATATCTTGAACTAAAACTTCTTTCTTTTGCTATTTTGTACATTATAAATGCAGATGTTTCTATTTCATTTAAGTCATCTGGCATTTCTTCAATAATTTCATTATATATTTGTTCTTTACTTTTAGTTTTTCCCATAATAATTTTACATTCCTTTTATATATTTAACTGCTATGTTAATTGCTTTTTCCAGTTCTCCTTCTTTCTTCATTCTGTGATCAGCACCAATAATTTTTTCTAGTTTTCCTTTTGAGTTTTTTTCTTGTATAAATCTAATTGAATCATTTATTGGAGCCATATCATCTTCTGTTCCTTGTATTATTAGTAATTCTTCATTTTTATTATATACATCAAAAAGCTTATTATTTTTTAGCTCTTCATAGTATTTGTAAGAAACTTTCATTTCTTTTTCATATCCTAAAACAGTATATCCTCTTTTTTTGAAATCATTTATATCTTCTCTAATTATGGAATTTTCAAATATTTGATCCATACATATTGCTGGTGCTCTTAAAACAATAGAAAAATAATTATTGTTATACTTATTTATTTTTAATAAAGTTATATACGCACCAAAACTCGTTGCAAAAATTCCTATTGGTTTATTAGGATAATTTTTTTTGATATATTCTTCTATACTTATTAAATCATCTATACAATTTGTTACTAAATATTCTTCTCCTTCTGCTGTACTTTCTCCATGTGCTGGAAAATCAAAAGCAATTACCATAATATTTTCTTCAATAAGTTTTTGTGCTAAAAGTTCAATAGCAGAGCTTTCTTTATCTCCTCCAAATCCATGACACGCAATTATAATTTTATCAATTTTTTCTGGTTTAAATTCTTTTATCGGAATTTTATAGTTATTTTTACTTTCAATTAGCATTACTTTTCTCCTTACTAAAATTTTTATAATATTAACAATAAAAAATTATTTAATCAAGATTTTTTTATTAAAAAATTAATATTTTTTTTGCAATAAAACTTGCTAACAAAAGTCAATACTTTTTTATAAAATTTTTAAATTTATTTTTTTATAATTTTAAGCATGACAAAG
>CANQYG010000023.1 GCA_947628015.1 uncultured Clostridia bacterium | reverse complement strand
CAAGTCAGACATTAAATGCAGGAGGAACATATAAAATACAGGCAGGATATTATAGTGGAGGAACAATAACAGCAAAAACATTAAGAGAACAAACAAGTGCAACAGCGGGAGCAGGAGAAATATTAAGTGGAAAGACAGCATATGTTAATGGAAATAGTGTAACAGGAAGTATGACAAATAATGGTGGAAAGACAGTTGATGCAAGTTAAGTAAGTAGTGATGGTACATATACAACTTTAACAATATCAAGTAATGGATATTACAATACTCGTAGTAAGATTCGTACATTAAGTAGTAATTTGACTTCAGGACAGATGTTTGAGTACACAACCACTGGTACGTCGAGAGATGTAATAAATAATATAAAAGCTCAAGAGAAGATAATGATTTTGTGGTCTAATGGGACAGTAATGCTCGAGGTTTATGATGTGAAGACTAAGAAAATGACGAGATATAATGGTGCAGGTGCAAATAATGGCGCTGGTCTGCAAGTGAGTGATTTTACTGGGAGTGGTTCGTATGATGGAAATAATTTTACAATAACGACTATAAATGCCAAGGGAAAGGCTCTGGTTATTGCTTATTAGGATAGATATGTTAGTATCAATGTACAAAAGATGAATAAAATAAAAATGTACAATGTGATATTTGAGAAAAATTTTGAAATTCAAATTGATTATTATACCCATTTATGATATAAAAGAAGATAAATAAACTCTAAAAAGGAGCAAAAATGGAAGAAAGATTGTCAAATATCATTGTTGTAAAAAGAGATGGAAAAAAAGTTAATTTTGATGGAACTAAAATAGCAATAGCGATAAAAAAAGGATTTGATAGCATTGAAGGAAAATATAATGAAGATGATGTAAACAAAGTTTATAATAAAGTTATTGAAAAGATATTAAATTTTGGAAAAGAAAGAATAAAGATTGAAGACATACAAGACTTAATAGAACAAGAATTAAAAGAGTGTATGTATGAGGATGTATATAAATCTTTTGCAGAATATAGAGAAAAAAGAGCACAATCAAGAGAAATTTTCTTTGAAGAAAAAAGAAAGCACAAATTCTTAAAAGCATTAGAAAAGTTAGGATTGAATACAAAGGAAAATAATGAATCAGTAGAAGATGCGAAAAATGCTTTAAAGACTATGGAAGCATATGGAATGACCGTATCTGGAGAATTTACAACATCATACTTGATGAAAAAGAAATTTTCTAATGAGCATGAAAATGGAGATATACATATAAATAATTTGGAATTTTATCCAATGGGAACAATAGAAAGCTCACAAATAAACTTAGAAAAATTATTTAGTGGAGGATTTTCAACGGAAAATAGTTCAATGAGAGAGCCTCAAAATATATTATCTTATGCAATGTTAACAGTAATTATTTTATCAGAAAATCGAAAAGATCAAAGTGGTGATCAAGGAATACCAGCATTTGATTATTATATGGCACCGGGAGTTTTGAAAACATTTAAAAAAGAATTTAGACAAACAATTTATGATATATTAGAATATACAGATTATGATAAATTCATTGCAATAAACGGAATAGAAAGGGAAATAGAAAAATTAAATACAATAGATTTTAATATAGAAGAGTTTTATAAATTTACAAGAGGTGCAGAAGAACTAAAAAGAATGTTTAGAATAGTTTATAATAAAGCACTAGAAAAGACAAACAAATTAACTTATCAAGCAATGGAGGCACTTGTTCATAATCTAAATAGCATATGTAGCTCAACTTTAACAACAATAAATTTAGGAACAGATATATCAGCAGAAGGTAGAATGGTAACAAAAAATTTTCTTTTAGCAATAGGAGAAGGAGTTGGCTCAAATAAAGAAGCAATATCTCCAGTAGTAGTATTTAAAATAAAAAGTGGAATAAATTATGAAGAAGAAAGTCCAAATCATGACTTACTAGAAATAGCAATGGATTTAGTAAAGCAAAACAAAAAAATTACATTTTCAAATTTGGATGCAGTATTTAATAGTGCATTTTATAAGGAAGGGGATTTTGATACAGAAGTTGCTTATTTACAAGATGGTTCAAGAGTAATTGATAATATTGTTGATGAAGATAAACAAATAAGTGCAGGAAGAGGAACACTTTCTTCTACAACAATTAATTTACCAAGAATTGCACTAAAACATAGAGAAAATATAGATGGATTTTTTGAAGAATTGCAAGAAAAACTTGAATTAATAAAAGACCAATTGTTAGAAAGATTAGAGATTCAAGGAAGTAAAAAAGTAGCCAATTTTCCGTTTCTTATGACAGAAAATATGTGGATAGATTCTGAAAAATTAAAAATAGATGATAAAGTAAGAAAAGTTCTAAAACAAGGAAGTATGAAAATATCTTTCATTGGATTAAATGAATGTTTAATTGCATTAAATGGAAAAAATCATAAAGATAAAAAATCACAAGAATTAGGTATTAAGATAATATCAAAAATGAAAGAAAAAATAGATGAATATTCGAAAAAATATAACTTGAATTTCATTCTATCAGGAGATTATAATGAAGAAACAGCAAGAGATTTTATAGAATTTGATAGAGTAATATTTGGAAAAGTAGAAGGTGTAACAGATAAAAAAATGTATTCTAAGTCATTTGAATTATCAGATGAAGTCGATGAAGAAAAAAAGATAAAAGCAGAAGCACCATATCATGAATTTACAAATGGTGGTCATACTACAGAAATAACAAGTAGAGATATATTAGAATCAATAAAAAAAATGGAAAAAAATGAAATTGGTTATTTTAAAATAAAATATAAAAGTTAATAAATTTTTATAAAATATAGAAAATGTGATAATAAACTATTTAAAATAATTATTATCACATTTTTTTTAAAGATTAATATTTGGATTATTAAAAGAATCTTTCAAGGAAGAAAATTCTTTTGTATCTAAAAATCTATTTATATTTTTTACTGATACTCCAGATAAATAAGCTAAACTTTCATAATTGTTTGGCATATCATTATTGGCAAGACATTGTTTTAAAGAAGCTTTATCAATTTCATCTTTGCTTTTACAGTTAGGACATACTGAATCACTTGAAGAAAAGAAACAACCACAACGAATACAAGTTTTAAAATTCATTAATTCCAAACCTCCATTTCAAAATTAATTATTATATGTTTATCATAAATAGTCGAAAAAAGGAAGAAAGAATAAGAAAAATTAATATAATTGTAATATAAAAATTGATAATCATAGTTAATTTATAAAAATCTTTAAGTAGAAATAAATTTAATTAATGTAAAAACTTAATAAAAATTAATATGTACAAAATATAGCATAATATCAATATAAAAGCAAGAAAATAAAAATTAAAAATTTGTAATAATTTTATAAAAAATGAAAAAATAAAAATCTTATAAAAAGCTTAAATAAAGCTAATTATAAGATTTTTTGCTTTTTTATTAAGTTTTTACCTTAATAAAAATAACATAATGTAAAAATGGAGGGATTAAACGAATGAAATGTAAAGAAATACAAAAACAAGAAAATGTTAATTTACAATTAAAAAATAAGAAAAAACAAAGATTAAAAGAAAAAGGTATAACTTTAATTGCGTTAGTTGTAACAATAATAATCTTATTGATATTAGCAGGAGTGACATTAAATATGGCATTATCAGAAGATGGCTTATTTAGCAAAGCAAGAAATGCAGCAGAAAAATATAAAAAAGCTCAAGAAGATGAGGTAGAGTTAATAAGTGAAATAGGAAAAGAAATGAATAGTGAGTATGTAGGAGCTTTCGTTACAGGATATGAACCAACAAATGGAACATGTATAATATCAAAGGATATTTCAGGAATAGAAATTGAAGATACAAATGATGTAGAAGGAAACAATATTGAAAAAGATGAGAATGGAAATCAAACATTTACAACAACGGCAGAAGGAAAATTAAAATGGAGAATATGGGATTATGATGGTTCAATATTGAGAATAATACTAGATAGAACGACAACACAGAAATTAACATTAAGTAATGCAGAAGGATATAATAATGGAGTATGGGCGATAAATGAAATTTGTAGGAAATGCTTTGGAAAATATGATGGTGAAAAAATGAAAATAGGAATAGAGGTAGCAAACCTAAAAAGAAGTGATATAGAAAAAATCAGTACATATGATTATACTAAATATGCACATAAATATGGAGAAAATTCTGAAATTTTATTTGACGGAATTGAAAAAGAAGGTATAGGACATTATGGGCAACAAAGAAAAGCTAACGATAGTCATTTTGCTCCTAGAGTATGGTTTATAAATGATTCGGAATGGAGATTAAGAGATGATTATAGTAGTAGAGGGAGAAGTTGTTGTGAATTTTTTGAAATAGAGTATAAGCCTAGTGAGGATGAAGAAAGGTGGGAATGCGATAATGATACTATTTTTTATGAGACATATGTAACTCATACTTACGATAAAGAGAGAGACTTTTATGATGGGAAGTACTATGATTTACTTCGAGATGCCGGCACAGTAGGGAGTTGGTTTGATAAAACTTGTTGGTTGAGTACGAGAGACATTTTCTATAACAAGAATGATAAAATCGGTTTTAGTTTAGATTATTTTAACTCAGTAAGTAATACTTTATGTGCACATGCTTTGTATAATTCGACGGATGAGAGAAAAATTGTTTCTTTTCGGTTTGAGACCGATAATTTCTATAAATTTGGCGGAAAGTGGATATAGATTAGACGATGCTAATGGCGATGGTGTGTTTGAATTAAGTATTTAATAATATTATTGAAAAAAAATGATTTCCTAGATTTGAAGTTTTTTTATTTTAAAATTGTAATGTCTATCATAAAATTTATAATAAAATAATAATCTTTATAAAGAGTTTATAGATTTAATTTAAAATCTAAATATTTATAAGGAGAAAATATACGATTAAAATAGTTTTATTCGTCTATTTTATGTGTAGATATGATAGGAAAGAAATCTCTAAAAAAAAGAATGAGAAATTCAATGTTATTGACAATAATATTATTAATTTTATTATTATTTAGAATAGGATATTTGCAATTTATAGAAGGGAGCGAACTTAAAAAAAAGGCATATTTGCAACAAACATCTGATAGAAGTGTAAATCCAAAAAGAGGGACAATATATGATGCAACTGGAGAAAAAGTTTTAGCAATAAGTAGCACAGTTCAAACTATAACCATAAATCCAACAATAATACAAGAAAAAGAAAAGGTTGCACAAAAGCTGTCAGAATTGTTTGAGCTAGATTATGAAAAAACATTAAAAAAAGTAAGTAAACGTTCTTCAATAGAAAAAATAGCTAGTAAAGTTGATAATGAAAAGGCGAATCTTTTAAGAGAATGGCTTGATGAAAATAATATAACACAGGGAGTAAATATAGACGAAGATACAAAAAGATATTATCCATATAATAATTTAGCATCTCAAATAATAGGTTTTTGTGGAAGTGACAATCAAGGATTATCAGGTATTGAGGCAAAATATGAAGAAAACTTAAAAGGAACTAAAGGCTATATTAGTAAAATAACAGATGCAGCTGGTAGTCAAATTGATGATACATCAGAAGAGTATATAGATCCAGTAAATGGAGATGATTTAGTTTTAACTATTGATGCAACAATTCAAGGAATTGCTGAAAAACATCTTAAAGAGGCTTGTATTGACAATAAGTGCACAGATGGTGGAAACATTATAATAATGAATCCACAAAATGGAGATATTTTGGCTATGGCAGGTTATCCAGATTATAACTTAAATGATCCATTTGCAGTAGATGAAAGTTTGCCTAAAGAAGAACAATCAAAACAAATGCAAATGCTTTGGAGGAATAAAGCAATTTCAGACACTTATGAACCGGGTTCAACTTTTAAATTAGTAACAGCATCAAGTGCTTTAGAAGAAGGAATAACTACTACTGACAAAGCAGGAGAGTTTACATGCACAGGTTATATTGATGTTGCTGGAGTTAAAATGAAATGTTGGAGATATTATAGACCTCATGGAAGTGAAAGTTTAAGAGATGCACTAATGAACTCTTGCAATCCAGTTTTTATTGGACTAGGTCAAAAAATTGGAGTAAAAAAGTATTATAGCTATTTAAGAAAGTTTGGCTTTTTTCAAACTACAGGAATAGATATTCCGGGAGAAGCGGGTTCTATATTTTTAAAAGAAGAAAAAGTTGGACCAGTGGAACTTGGAACAATAGCGTTTGGACAAAGATTTGAAGTAACTCCTATCCAAATGGCAACAATGTTATCTACTATAGCTAATAAAGGAGTATATATAAAGCCACATTTAGTAAAAAGTATTATTAGTAGTAGTGAAAAAGATGAAAATGGAAATCCGAAAGTAACGGAAATACCAGTAGAAAAAGGAGAAAGAGTTATATCTGAAAAAACTTCTCAAGATGTATTAAGTATGATGCAAACTGTTGTAGCAGAAGGAACAGGAAAAAATGCAAAAGTAGAAGGTTATAATATTGGAGGAAAAACTGGAACATCAGAAGATGGTGTTAATACAGGAAAATATGTAACATCTTTTATAGGCGTTGCACCAATAGAAGATCCTCAAGTAGTGCTTTTAGTTACATTATATAATCCAACAGGAGAAGGAGGTCATCAAGGAGGTGGAGTTGCAGCACCTGTTGGAGGTAAAATATTTAATGAGTTGTTACCATACTTAGAAATAGAAAAACAAAATCAAGAAAAAATCATAGAGTATTAGAATTTAAATAATTAAAAAGATTTAGTGAAAGATTTGCAATATTTTTGCAAATCTTTTACTCTGACTGGAAAATAATGTTCATTATAATATGATTAGAGGTAAAAATATTAAGTTAAAAGATTTTTTTAATATAGAATTTAACATTATGATATAAAAGACTATAATTTATGAATAAGGAGACATATGAAAATAAGTGAAATAGACAAAGATTTTGAAGATATTATATATTATTTAGATAGTAATGGATTTAAGCCATTTGCGTCTTGTGATGGAGTAGAAGCAAACCATCCAAATCCAAATGATGTTAATGATGCTTATATTATATTTTTAAAAAGCCCTAAAATCATTAACTTAATGGCTGAATTTTTGAAAGATAAAGAAAATTTTAATATTATACTGGATAGTGAAAGAAAGTTTCAACCATATGATTATTATGGAAATATAATATCAGGAACTAATTATACTGTTCGTTTTCCTAATAAAGAAGGGGAAAGAACACAATACTTTGAAAGTATTATTAGAAATTTAGTTGAAAAAGGAGAAAATGATACAGAAAATGAACTAAAAAAGTTAAGTATGTTAGAAAAAGTTTTAGAAGAAAATTCAGATTCTGATTTATCTTTTTCAGTATCTCTTAATGGAGAATATCAACCATTTATGAGAAAAGAAGGTAAGATTAATGAATTGACTATTACAACTAAATCAGGAAATGAAAGAGAAGAAGATGATGTTATAATACACACTGAAAGAGATATGAAAGTATTAGCTAACATATTATCTGAAAAATACAATATAAAAGAAAGAAAAGATGATTTGCGAGAATATCCTGAAACAGAATTCATAGTGCCAAGTTTTGACAAATGTAGTTGCTCTATTTATTTTACAGATGAGCATTTTAATCAAATATTAGAGCAAATTCAATATATTAGGCAAATAGCACATACTATACCAATCTTTGAAGGTAAGGAAGCAATTTTTGATGAATATAATTACGAAGAATGGGAGATGGATAATGAAATAACTGAGCAATATATGTCTGAAGAATTTGAAGATACACCATTAAGCAAGCGAGAAAATAGATTGTTAGAGTTAGAAAAAGAGGCAAGAGAACTTTCAATAGAAGAACAAAAAATTCTAGGACTAAGCCAAATAGATAATGAAAGAACATAAGAATAGAGGTATACAAATGAATAAAAATAATACAGAAAAATCACTAATTGAAGTTAATGAAAATAGTATTTTCTTTAAGATAAAAAAATTATTTAACAAAATTTTTAGAAACAAGGACAACATTATAGAAGAAAATGATTATAACTTAAAAGAGGATATAAAAAAAGAACAATTTAGAGATTATATTAAGAATATAGAAAATGAAGAAACTAGATTAATAAGATTACAACAGAAGTATCGTGCTGGTGAAATAAAAGAAAACCAATTGACTAAAATACAGATAAAATCTTTATGTGATTTATATGATAAACAGATTGAAAAATTGCAAAAATCTAATGAATTTAGGAAACAAAGAATTTTGCAGTATAGAAAAAAGTTACAGTCAGAATAATAAAAATACTATAGGTATTTTTTGTAGCAAATATTAGTAAGCTATAAAAATGAAATCTATGATATATAAGTAGGTGAAGAAGATGAGTGAAGGTAAATTTACTTGTATAATGTTTATAGTAGTACAAACATTATGTGATAGTATAAAAAATTATTTTAATATTAGTTATCAAGATGCAATGAATTTGTTATATCATTCTAAATTATATGGAGCATTAGAAAAAGAAGAAACAAAAATGTGGTATTACAGTAATTATGATTTGTTTAGAATGTTTTTAGAAGAAAAAGAAACAGGCAAATATACTATTTATGGGGGATAAGATGGAAAAGAAAATAAATGATTTTATTGTATTTTGTATAGAAATTTTTAAAGAAGAAAATAAACTTACAGGAAAAGAAGTGTATGA
The DNA here is from genome assembly GCA_947628015.1 of uncultured Clostridia bacterium. Taxonomy (GTDB): domain Bacteria; phylum Bacillota; class Clostridia; order TANB77; family CAG-508; genus CAG-793. Next base: position 7,159 of record CANQYG010000023.1, on the reverse strand, counting down.
ATTATTTGAAAGATATGGAGTATTAAAGTATTTACATGATGGGTATGATATGTTACATACACAAGGTGATGGATGGCTTATGAATGATATAAATGAATTTTTAAAAATTAGAGGCTATAATGTAAAGAGGTAAAATATTTAATGAATTGTTACCATATTTAGAAATAAAAAAGAAATTCCAGAAAATTTAAATATGACAAATGAAGTTAATAATTAAATTATAAAAAGAGAGATTTGTTAGTATTTTGGCAAATCTTTCTTTTTTAGATTGACGAATCAAAATGTTTTAAATATAATGCAAAAATAGGAGAACTATAATATGTTAAAAATATATAATTTAAAAGATAAACCAAAATATATAGAAGAAGTTGCAACTCTTACTCAAAAGGAATGGGGACAGAAAAATTTATCAATAAATCAATTTAAAGCAAAAGTAAAAAATAAAATTTTGAAAATTAAATCAAATTTTAAAAATGCAAATTATTGTAAATTGATCTTATTGGATAATGAAGAACTAGTAGGATTTATATCGATTTTTCCAAAGGATGGAGATGAAAGAACAGATTTATCACCTTGGTATGCGACTATGTATGTAAAAGAAAAATACAGAGGAAATGGATATTCAAAAATATTAAATGATGCTATTTTAGACGAGGCTAGAAAAAGAAATATTAATAAAATATATTTAAAAACAGATTTAGAAAATTATTATGAGAAATTTGGTGCAAAATTTTTAGAATTGCTATCAACTGGAGAAAAATTATATTGTTTTGAAATACCGATTAATGAAAAATTTGACTATTAAAATTTATAAAATTATTTTTGCAAAATATTCATATAATTAAAAGTATATATAAAGTTAAAATTTTAAATTTAAATTGCGTAATTTTTGGCAAAAATTATTTACAAAAATGTTGAAATATGTTATAATTTAAATAGTATTGGTAAAAAAATAATTTTAAAGGGGGTTTTATTGTGAAAAACAAATTAAAATTTAAAACAGAAAACATTTTTAACAAAGTAGTTGCTTGTTCTATTTTATTTTTTATTTTATTTTTTTCAATTAAAGACTGTGCTCAATTTTTAAACATAGGACAAAAGGTTGAGACCACAACATTAAAAGAAAAAGAAGGAAAATATTTAGCACAAGCAAGTGCACCTGAGAATATGTGCAAATATCTATCTGATATGGAATATGAAGGAGAATCTAAAGTAGGATGGGGAAGCATTACATTAGATAGCAACTTAGAAACACAATATAATAATGGTTTAATTACTTTATTAGTAAATGGAAAGAAAACATACTTTTTAAAGGGTATATCAGCACACGCTACATCAACATTGATATACAATATTAGTAGTTATGATTATGACCATTTTTCTACATATATAGGTGTAGATGAAAGCCGTGGAGAGAATGGAAATGGTGTTAAATTTGAGATATCTACATCAACTGACGGAGAAAATTGGGTTATAAAAGAAAAATCTGATGTTTTAAGAGCAAATGGTGATGCAAAAAAAGTAGTAATAGACCTTGATGATGATGTAAAATATTTAAAATTATATTGTGATCAATATGGAAATAATGCGTCAGACCATTCTGTTTATGCAGATGCAAAATTATATAAAGACGGATATGAAGAAAAGACACCAGAAGATATAAACTATATAAAAACAGTTGAGCAATATGATAATGAACTTAAAAATTTAGTTTTAGATAAACAAATAGAAGGGGAAAATGAATTTACATTATTAAAAAGAGAGTTTGTAAAAAATGTAGGTTATGACCTTTTAATAGCAATTGTAAACTTAAGTCCTGCTTATGAAGAAGCAGTTAAATGGTTAGTGTCAGATGTAAATAACCTTCGTTTATATGTACTAGGTGGAGCACCTGATGGAGGAAGTTATTATAATTCAATTAAAGAACTTTCTAGATTATTGGAAAAATATAAAAATGATTTTAATGATACAACAAAAACAAATAATCCATGGGATAAGAATTTAACAAAAGGTGACGTTTATAAGAAAATGGCAATATCACTTTCTTTAACACACGCAACAAAAGTTGGATATTGGGCTCAAATCGACCACCCAGCAAATAGATCAGATTCTGTAGAGCGTTATAGAATTTATAAAAAGTTATATGATGAAGGAAAGTTCAAAGTAAATGAGACACAAGACCAAGGACAATGGTATGAAGCACTAAAAGTTGAAGAAATGCGTTATGTAATGAATAACATTACAGATGATGAAGAATTAGAGTGGTTCAATGCTTATACACAAAAAAGAATAGATGAGCATAAAGATGAAAATCCAGAAAAATATTTACAACCTCATACATATATTGCTTATGTATGGCCAAACTTTGATAATCCAATTTTCCATGATCCTGATAAGAAGATGAAGGAATGGGATGTATTATTTGAAGGAATATTTAGTAAGTATGGTGTATCATATACTGGTGATGTAAGAGAAGATGGAACAGTAGTTGACAAAGTATATAAAGCATGGATGAGTATGAGAAATTCATATGGAACAGGAGCTGTTTGTGGTGGTATATCAAAACTAGGTTGCCACATTCGTGCAGCACATGGTACACCAGCATCAGTTATTAGTCAACCAGGTCACGCAGCGATAATTTACTATAGAAAAGATGCAAGTGGAAAAGGTTACTGGTCTATGGATAATGACGTTTCTGGTTGGGCTCAATCAGGAGCAAGTGAAAAGATGCAAACAAGAATGCCTTTAGGCTGGGGTAATGACTCTTATGTTAGTGGCTGGGCTGCTACATATATGATGTTATCTCAAGAAGCAATAAATGATTATACAAATTATGAAAAATCTGAAAAAATTATAATGACAGCTGACATATATAAAGGTGATGTAAAGAAACAAGAACAAATATATAGAGAAGCTTTAAAAGTGCAAAAAATTAATATTGATGCATGGTGGGGATTAATAAATGCATATAAGGAAGATACTTCTAAAACTGAAAAAGATTTCTTTGAATTAGCAACTGAGCTAGGAAATGCATTAATGCCATTCCCATTACCAATGAAAAACTTATTAGACCAAATTGAAGAAAACATTAAAACAGTAGATTATTCATTTAGATTTACACTATTAGAAACAGATTTATTAACTCAAGGAAAGAATTTAAGTGATGATACTGCAAAAAATCCTGAAACTTACAAAGTATATCAACCAAGTATTACAAGAACAGTAGCAAATTTCTTATTAGGTCAAACAGATACATCACTTGCTACATTCTCATTTGACGGAGCAGATGCAGGAAAGATAGTATTATCAAGTCGTTTTGATGGAATTGGTGTACGTTGGGATTATAACTTAAGTGGAAAAGATACTATAAGTGATAAAAATAAATGGACAGAAGTATCATTTGATGCAGATGCAGAACACAAATTAACATTAAGCAGAGATCAAATTGCAAGTATAACAGCAGACAATGACATATATGTTCATATAGTTGGAACAGATTATTCAGAATCTAATGTATATAAAATTGATATAGAAGAACAAACTTTACCAACAAATTTATATGCTAACGATTTAGAAAATCGTGTAATAGGTATAGATATAGAAAAAACACAATGGCGTTATAAAGAAGGAGATAATTGGAATTCATATAAAACATCTTCTCCAGATTTAACAGGAAACAAAACTATACAAGTAAGACAAACACCAACAGGAAACAAACTTGCAAGTGAACCATCAGAAATATTCAAATTTACAGAGGATAATCAACCAGAAAACAGAAAATATATAAGTGTTTCAAACTTATCAATTAAAGATTATCCAGACAATAAAACTGAAACAGAAGAAAGATCAGGATATTCAACTCAATCACGTGATAGCGGTAGACCATACTATGCACCAAATGCAATAGATGGAAATATCAACACATTATGGCATACAGACTTCGCAGACCATATTGTAAATAATGGAACAGATACATATATAACAGTTGAATTAAATTATCCAAAATATATATCAGCAGTAGAATTTATACAAACAAAATATAAAGAAAATGACCCAGACTACATAAAAAATGCAACAATATTAGTAAGTGAAGATGGAAAAAAATGGACAGAAGTTAAAAAGAGCGAAGATTTTCCAAAAGATATAGCTTTAAGAGTAATAGATTTTGATGAAAGTGTTAAAGCAAAATATGTAAGACTTAAATTAGAAACTTATGATATGTTTGCATCAATATCAATGATAAATCTATATGAAGACACAACAAAAATTGACAAAACAAAACCAACAGCAGAAATTGAATATAGTACAAAAGAGTTAACTAAAGATTATGTAATAGTAAAACTTGTTAACCCAAGTACAGAAATTACTGTAACAAATAATAATGGAAGTGATACATACATATTCAAAGAAAATGGTGACTTTACATTTGAATTTGAAGACAAAAATGGAAATAAAGGAACAGCGTATGCTAAAGTAGATTGGATTGATACAGAGGGTCCAACAGCTGATGTTGATTATGTATTAGATGGAAATAAAAAATTACGTATATTATTAGACAGCATAAGTGAAGATGTTTACTTATTAGATGATGAAGACAGAAAAATTAATTATGTAGAAGTAGCAGATGGAAAAGTTAATAAAATTTCATACTTAGATACATCAGGAAATGTTTATAAAGTTGAAGAATTAGATGAAAATGGAAACATTACAAAGATAACATATACTAATACTACAGGAAAAGCTGAAGACGTTAAATACTATGTAACAGTATTAAAAGATGGAGTAGAATATAGTGAAGACTTCCTTGATGAAAATGGAGTTAGCATAAGTGCTCAAGATATACCTGATGATGCAGAAGAAATGCTAAGAGGATTAAAACAAATAAAAGCAAATCCATTAGAATATACATTTGAAGAAAGTGGAGACTATCAATTTAAACTTCTTGATAAAGCAAGCAATATAGCTTATAAATCTATAAAAGCTGATTATTTAGAAGATGATAACATCATAGCGAGTGATATTTCTTATAACATTACAAAGACAACTAATAAGAATGTTATAGCAACTATAAATCCATATATGATTAATAATGAAGGCAAGAAAATCGAGGTTCCTATTGTAAATTATAGTTCTAAAGACTATACATTTATAAATAATGACGAGTTTACATTCCAATATAAAGATACTGACGATGATGATAATTCAAATGTTAAAGAACATACAGCAAAGGTTAGCTGGATAGATAAAACAGCACCAACAGCTGAAGTTAAATATAGCACAGAAGATAGAACAGATGGACCAGTAACAGTAAGCTTAGCAAATGAAAGTGAAAATATTATTATTACAAATAACAATATGTCAAGAAATTACACATTTACAAAAAACGGAAAATTTACTTTTGAATTTGAAGATGAAGCAGGAAATAAAGGAACAGCAATAGCTAATGTTGACTGGATTAAATCAGAAGATGAAGAAGACTTACTTGGAGATACAAGTAAAGATGGAACAATTTCAGAAACAGACGTATTACAAGTAAAAAGACATATAGTAGCAGGAACAAATGAAGAATGGATATTAAAAGATGATAGATTTACAGCAGCAGATGTAAACAAAGATGGGAAAATTACAGCAACTGATTTATTATTAATAAAAAGATTAGTATTAGAACAAGGAAAAGAAAATGACTAAATTGTAAAAATTAAATCAAATGGATAGGAGAGAAATATGAAAAATATTATAAGGAGAATAAATGTAATTAGTATAATATTAATTACAATACTAGCACTAAGTACACAAGTAAAAGCAGCAAATGATAGCTATAAAACAACATTAAGTGCAAATCATTCTCAAGTTCATAGAGGCGAAGATGTTATTATAACAATTGGATTAAGTGATATAGCCATTGAGAGTGGTGAAAAAGGTATTGGAGCTTATACAGCTAATATAGAATTTGATTCTTCAATATTTGAATATTCAAAGGCAGAAGGAACAGAAATTTGGGAAGAACCATTCTATCAAGATAAAATGATTATAGCTGCTACTAAAGACTGTAAAGTAGTAAGTACAGCACAAGATATTGGAACAATTACATTTAAAGTAAAAGATAATGCAAAATTAGGAGAAACAACAATTAAATTAACTAACTTCTCAGGATCAAATGCAGTATCAGATATACCTACAAGCGATACTTCAGTTAAAGTAACAATACTAGAAAAAGACGACAGTAGCGAAGGTGAAAATAACGGAAATCAAGACGAAAATGATGGAAACCAAGGTAATGAAACTGGAAATGGTGAAGATCAAAATGGAAATAATGAAAACCAAAATGGTGAAAATGGAAACAGTAGTAACCAAAACAATGAAAATAGCGGAAGTCAAAATAGTGGAAACGGAAGTAGCAATAATGGAAACCAAAGTGTAAATGTTTCAAATATAAACGATGCTAGTAAAGATGATGTTAAGAAAGGTGTTATTCCACAAACTGGCGACATTGATATAGCAAGACTTACATTGATTAGCTTATTTACTGTAGTTGCAATAAGTTTATTAATTAAAATAAAACTACTTGATAAAAAAATCAAAAATAATCAATGGAAAAGAGATTAATAAATAAAATGTGATAGAGATTCCTCCTTAATAAAAGAGGGGGAATTTTTTATTGAGAAAAATTTATTAATGTAAAAACTTAATAAAAATTGATATATGAAAAATATAGCATAATGAAAGGGCAAAATCAAGAAAGTATAAATTAAAAGTTTGTAATAATTTAATAAAAAACGAAAATAAAAAATCTTATAAAAAGCTTAAATAAAGCTGATTATAAGATTTTTTATTTTTTTATTAAGTTTTTACCTTAATAAAAATAACATAATGTAAAAGTGGAGGGATAAAACAAATGAAAGATAAGAAAATACAAGTTTTAAAGGAAAAAGGTATCACTTTGATAGCTTTAGTTGTAACAATAATAATATTACTGATTTTAGCAGGAGTAACATTAAATATGGCATTATCAGGAGATGGATTATTTAGCAGAGCAAGAAATGCAGCAGACAAATATAAAAAAGCGCAAGAAGATGAGGCAATATTAATAGATGAAATGACAGAAGTAAGAAGAATAAGTACAGCAGAAGAATTGCAACAATTAGCTACAGAAGTAAAT
>CANQYG010000022.1 GCA_947628015.1 uncultured Clostridia bacterium | reverse complement strand
GTAAGTACGGTAGGAAATAACAAGACAGCAGTATATAGATATGTAGAGAATCAATTAAAAGAAGATATGATGACAGACCAAATAACAATAAAAGAATATAAAGACCCTTTTAAGGGTGGTAAGTAAAAAAGACGCAAAAGAACTGGCGAAAAGCCGTCAAACAAAACCGCTTAAGGCGGGAGCTAGTAACAAGGCCTTATAGGCCGAAAAGGAAATCCACGGGTTATACCCGTGGATGGTTATAGATTCAAATTACTATTTATCTGATAACAAATTTATTAATCTAATATTTTTATATATTTTATCTCTTCCAATTTTTTCAGATTCTAAAAGTCCGATTTCTTCTAATTGATTTAAGTAAGATGAGGCAGTTAATCTTGTAACGTTGCAAGCTTTTTCAATATAAGCAATTTTTGTATAAACTTCATAAAATAAACTTTCTAATAGTTCTTTTGAATATATGTTTGTTCATAAAATATTTAAAATTCTTCCCGTTCTTCCATTACCATCATAAAAAGGATGTATACTTTCAAACTGATAATGTATTAAACATACTTTTATTAATGGATCTATATTATCTTTGTCATCATTATGGTAATGTTTCTAATTTCATTATTTAAACCTCCATTATATATAAAATATCATAAACTTTATACATTTTCAATAAATATGTATAAAAAGCCAAAAAAATTATACATATTTTTAAAACATGTATAATTTTTATTTATTTTTTTAATAGAGATTTTTTTATATTATTAATTTTCATTATAGCCGTGCATCTTTGTTTCAAATACTTTTTCCTATATTTTTTATATATTATAAATTATAAAATTCTTACTTTTTCTATTTCAACATTTTCTATATATGGCGAAAATTCTCCATCTTCTATAATTAACAAATCTATTTTATATTTTTTTATTTGATTCATTAAATATTGCTGACTATCAAAATTTTCTTGATTTTGATATACTAAGAAATTATGTTTTATTTTTATATCTTTTCTTTTACAACATTCTTTAATTTTCTTTATTTTTTGAAATATGAAATAATTATCTTCCTTTTTATTCTTTATTTCTAGATAAATAGCAGAATTTCTAATAAACTTGTCCATCTATTTTCCTCCCACTATATATCTATGTTTGTTTCTTTATGAATATTCCTTTTAATTTTCTATTACTTCTTTAACTTTAATATTATTTTCTTTAAAAATCTTTAATATGTTATCTGCCTCATTTTTAAACCCAACTGCATAATGGTTAATTATATTATTATCATCTAAATACATAAATTGTAATGAACGAAATCCACCTCTAGGACCTAAATGCAATTCTACATCTTTAGCACTTTTTAATTGTTCTTTCCATTTTTTATTTGCTTCTTCTGCTTTCTTTAAATATTCTTCATCTATAATTTCAAGTGACTTCCATAACACATCTAAAGTAGCTATTTCAGGAAAGCATATTGTTACAAAATTATCATTTGCTCTACTCCACATTCCATTACTTCCTACTGTATACCCTACTGAACCTTCTACTAATCCATCTGCATATCTTGTTAAATCAACTAATAGTTTTACTTTTATTTGTTCTTCCATTTCTATTTCTCCACTTTTTAATTCTTATATATAATATCATAAAATTTATTACCTTTCTGGCTCTTCTTCTTTTGTATCTATATTTTGTGTTCTTTGCTCTGCAATAATTGATTTATCTAAGCCTTCAATATTTACATTTTGATTATTTTTAAATTGAATTTGACTATCTATTTCAATTGATTTTTTCTTTACAACTTCCAAAAATTCTTCGAATGTATATGCTAAATCTGCATTAAATCCATATTGATTCATCCATCCTTTAACTTGTTCAATATTTTCTGGAGTTGTAAATATTCCAAATAATTGTTCTGGATTTTGTCTAAAATTTACAGATGACATTAAACTCGCTTCACGCATAGAAGGATCTTCTATTTCATTAGGTAAAATTGCAAATATACAACCACAAGGTAAATGTCTCATATATGCTGACATATCAGAAAAAAATTGAATTGTTCTATCTATACTATTTCTATCTGAAACTGATATTTCTCCTACATTATCTGTACTTTTTATATAACCATCATATCTATCAGCAGTTGATGATATATACCCACTTTTTAATATTTGTTCTGTAAAATAAATTGGACTACCATGAAATCTTAAATCTAAATTAGGAGACAATACTTTTTTTAATTCATCAGCATAATTATTAGCTGTTTTTTCTCTATATTCGATATCTTCTTTAGAATTAGGTCTAATATATTGCAATGCTAGGTTTGCTTCATCTAAAGTATATTTCCATCTAAACATTTCTTCTTTAGCATAAGTATATTCTCTAGAATCTTTAGAAAATCTTTGCTGTATATCCTGAAAATTTTGAGTTGCCTGACTTAAATTTTTATTATACATATCAATATCTGATTGTTTTGCTTCAACAGCTTTTTTGTATGATTTATATTCTTCCATATTTCCTGTTAATTTGTATTTGTACCATAATTTAAATTTATCAGTTATATTCATTTATTCCCTACCTCTCGTATAACATTTTGAATTTATTGTAACATAATATTTCAAAGAAAATCAATAAATATTTAAAATACTTTTTAGTATAACAACTAGTCTAAATTGACTTTATGTCTAAAATAATGTATAATATACATAATTACTGGCTGTATTATATTTTAATAATTATTAAATATAGGAGGTAAAATTTATGAGTTTTGAAAAAGAACAGTATAAAATGCAAAGCTCTAAAAAAGCTTTCGACTTTCTAAAGAATTCTTTTGCTAGTCGGATAGCTTATACTACAAAAGATGAAAAAGAAACAAAAGAACAAGAGAGGCAAAAAGATTTGCAAGAAATTACAGAACTATTTATTGACGAAAAGAAAAATCGGATACTTTATCAGTACAAAAAAACTTTATTAAATTTGCTAGACCCTGATAATACCGAAGTTACTAATGAACCATGTTTGTTAAATCCAGAAGAAATTCTAGATTCTACTGATGATTTATACTGGAAAAATATATGCTATATCATTAATGTATCATTAGTAGCAATTATGAAAAATGCTAAGCAGAATCCAAACAACAAACATCATTGCACCATAGTTGTCGAAAGATATGTACCTGATATTTACCTTGATTTTTTTGAAAAATTACTAAAAGATGAATTACCAGAAAAATCTCAGATAAGTACACGAGTATATTCCGACAAAAAGCCAGTTAAATTAAATGCGTCTTATGACAACAACTATAAAATGATAACATCATTTTATACTTTAGTTGAATTTAACTACCCAAAACAATAGGAGTTCTGAAAAGGACTCCTATGAATTTTCTTTTAAGTAATTAACAATAAATTCTGTTCCATTATCACAATTAGTATTTAATACGTTTTTTAAACATTTTTCTAACTCTGAGCTATTAATAAAGTTATATAGCTTATTATATATTTTACTTGGATTTTCACATTTAAAACCATAGTTATTTTTTATAACATATTTATAATTCCAGTTTTCTTGCCCTTTAATATGACCTGTTACGACTACAGCAGTTGCGCTTTTAACTGCTTCTAATATCATATTAGGACCAGCCTTTGTAAGTATAATATGTGAGTTTTCAAGAAATTCATTCATATTATCTACAAAACTATATATTTTAACATCTTCAGAAATTTTTCCTAAATTTTGCTCCTTTTTTAGTGCATTATACAGTCTTTCATCTCTCCCACAAATAACTGAAACTGAAACTTTTTCTAATTTAGAAACTTCCTTGACATATTTTATACTCTTTTTTAAATGTACAGATGGATTAACAATTAAAATTTTTACCTTATCTTTTATTACTTTACGATTTTTTCTTTTCTTTATATCTTCTCTTATCGGAAAACCTGATACAAAAATTTTATTTTCATCTATTCCCTTTTTCAAATAATTTTCTTTTACCTTTTCTGTTGGTACAAAGATTACATCTGCATTTTTATCAAACCAAACTCTAGGTGGTCTAACTAAGTCAATTACTGTTATGTAAAAAGGTATATCTATTTTTTCTCTTTTTAAAAAATATGAAATTGATTTTGTAAACATGCTATGTACAGAAATAATTATATCTGGTTTAAATTCACTAATTTCTTGTTTTAGCTTTTTTCTTATTTTTAAATATACCCAAAAATGCATGATATCTGGAAAAATCTGAGTAAACAAAAATGGTATATAATATAACAAAGGAAATGATGTAGTTATTGGAAGATATGAATTTTCAAGTAAAGTTCCTAATTTTCCCATCATTGTAAAACAGTCAAGTTGCTTAGTTTCATAATTTATATTATTTAATTTCTTTTCAAGTGCATTAGCAGCAGATTTATGTCCATTTCCAGTTCTCTCAGCAGTTAATATCAGTATTTTTTTCATATAATTCTCGCTTTCAATTTTTTATTAACCTACTTTTTATAACATTATATGATACTAAATTATAAAATTCAATATTCCTTAAATATAAAAATATTTTATTTTTTTTACATTTATGTTATAATGCAAAAAAATAAGATAAGGACGTAAAATTATGATAAAGTTTGAAGAAAATCCTAATTTTTTAAATTCATTTTTAGAATATTCACAAGCATATCAGAGAAAATCGCCAAACTCTGTTGACCAATATAATGCTGATTTGAATATGTTTTTAAAGTTTATGAAATATCATTTTCATTTAACAAACGAAACTGATTTATCAAAAATAAATATAGATGATTTTTCAATAAGTGACTTAGAAAGAATTACACAAGATGACATTCATACTTTTATTTCATATTTATCACTTAAAAGAAAATGTGGTCCAGCTACTTGTGCTAGAAAAATATCAACTATTAGAATATTTTTTAAATATTTAACAATTACTACTAACACTATAAAAAATAATCCGGCTCAAAACTTAGAGACTCCAAAGTTAAATAAAAGATTACCTAAATATTTGTCTTTAGAAGATAGCCAAAAGTTATTAACGATTTCTGAAAATGATGAAGATAATAAAAATAAAGAAAGAGATTTTGCTATAATTACACTATTTTTAAATTGTGGTATGCGTTTATCCGAACTTGTTGGAATTAATATTTCTGATATAAACTTTGATGATTGCAAATTAACTGTTATAGGTAAAGGTAATAAAGAACGTGCAATTTACTTAAATAAGGCTTGTATAAATGCAATAAATAACTACCTTGAGGTTCGCCCAAATAACGCAAAAAAAGATTCAAAAAATTCTGATAAAGCATTATTTTTAAGTGGTTATAGACAACGTATTAGTAAACGAACCGTAGAAAATATAGTAACAAAAGAACTTCAAAAAGCTGGACTTGATACAACTAAATATTCAACCCACAAATTAAGACATACAGCTGCAACTTTAATGTACAAATATGGTCAAGTTGATATTAGAGCTCTTCAAGAGCTTTTAGGTCATCAAAGCATATCAACTACAGAAATTTATACTCACGTAGATAATGAACAAGTTAGAAATGCTGTTGAAAACAACCCTCTTGCAAACTTTAATCTAAAAAAATAAATTTAGTTTTAACTTAAAAGTGAACCCATATAAATGTGTAATAATTAGTTATAATTAATTGATTATTACACTTTGAATTCATATTATATTTTTAATCAGTATCACAACTTTAAATCTTTTGTTCCTTTTTTATATTAAAAAACATATTATAATATATAAATAAATTAAGGAGATAATCTTATAAAAAATGTAAATATAATATTCGGCATTACTGGTGCTTTTAACACCTTTCCTAAAATAATTGAAAAAATAAAAGAATTATCTATTTCAGGTGCGAACATATACCCTATTATGTCTTATTATTCATATTATATCTGCAAAAAAGTTGATAATAAATATATTGAAAAAATAGAAGAAATAACCAATAAAAAGATTATTCATACAATAGAAGATTCAAGAGTTCTTCCCAAAAAAATTAATTCAGATTTAATGATAATAGCTCCAACTACTGGAAACACGATTGCAAAAATTGCAAATTCAATATCTGATACTCCTATTACAATTGCAGTAAAATCACATATAAAAAATAAAAAACCTTTAGTTATATTTATTTATGCTAGTGATGGCTTAAGTTCTAATGCCTGTAATATAGGAACTTTATTAAATAGAAAACATATATTTTTTGTTCCATTTAGACAAGAAAATCCAATTACAAAACCATATTCATTATCATCTGATCCTGAATATATAATAGAAACTATAAAATATGCATTAAATGGTGAACAAATTGAGCCTTTAATTTTATAAATATTACCTAAAAATTACATTATGCTGATACTGTATAGACTTTAACTGCTACAGTATCAGCATCTTTAATCTTATATCTAAGTTTTATTGAGTTATAACAATGCTAGCAAATATTATTTTATATTTTGTTTAAGATATTCAAAAATAAAATTATTCAAGTCACCATTCATAACTTTTTGTACATCTCCTACTTCATATCCTGTTCTATGATCTTTTACTAAAGTATATGGACAAAATACATAAGACCTTATTTGACTGCCCCACGCAATATCCATTTGTACACCTTTTAAATCTTCTATTTTTTCTTTATGTTCCTTCTCTTTTAAATTAATAAGCTTAGACTTTAACATCTTCATTGCAGTATCTCTATTTTGAAATTGACTTCTTTCTGTTTGGCAACTTACAACTATTCCTGTTGGAATATGAGTAAGTCTAACAGCAGATGAAGTTTTATTAATATGTTGGCCGACCTGCACCAGATGCCCTATAAACATCCATTTTAATATCATCTGGATTAATATATACATCTGTATCTTCACTTACTTCTGGTAATACTTCAACAGATGCAAAAGAAGTATGCCTTCTTCCACCACTGTCAAAAGGAGAAATTCTAACTAATCTATGAACTCCATGTTCAGACTTTAAATATCCATAAGCATAGTCTCCAGAAACTAGAAAAGTAACACTTTTAAGACCAGCCTCTTCCCCATCTAAATAATCAAGTTCTTGTACTTTAAAATTATTTGCCTCAGACCATCTAGAATACATCCTGTACAACATCTCTGCCCAATCTTGAGCTTCAGTTCCACCAGCTCCTGGATGTATTGTAACAATTGCATTATTTTTATCATATTTATCAGATAAAAGAGTAGAAATTTCCAAAGAATCAATTTTACTATCTGTGTTATTTAATAATATTTCTAATTCTTTTTTTATTTGCTCATCATCAGATTCTCTAAGTAATTCAAGCATTTCTTTTATGGTATTAACATCTTTTTCGACATTTTTATAGTTTTCAATCTTCTTTTTTAAATCTGACACTTTTGAAAGAACAATTTTAGAATTTTCAGTATCATTCCAAAAATCTTGCCTTTCAGTTTCTTTTTCTAAATTTCTAATTTCACTTTCAACTTCAGACACATTAATAGATTTTTCAATTTCAACAATTCTATTTATCTGATTTTGATTTTGTTTTTCCGCTTCTTCTATATCAAACATACTTCCACCTTTATAATATTATCTAGAACTCTACTCCAAAAAATATTTTTGAAAGAAAACTTCTAAAAGGATAATCATATTCATTTAAATCATTTAATAATTCATCTCTATTAAATGGAATATTTTTAATTTCTACATTTACATTATCATTTATGTCTAATATTATATATTTCGTTAAATTGTCATGTCTGCAACCACTTGAACCCATATCAATTAAATGAACTTTTCCATTATCTATGTTAAAATCTCTGTGTTCGTGACCAACAAATATATAATCGTAATCTAAATTAGCAACAATATCATTTATTTCACCATTTTTTAATATATCTAAACTATAAAAAGGTAATTTTTCACTCTCATCTTTAAGTAAAAAATGTTCAAATAAAAATTTAAAACCATTTATATTTTCATCAATTTTGCATTTGCAATTTTTTAAAAAATTCATTTCATTATCATTTAAGCTTTCTCTTATCCAATCATAATGTCTTTTTTCCTCATCTTCTATGCTTTTATCAATTTGTGTACCATAAATTATATTAAGCTCATTGTTACCTAGCACCATTTCAATATTATTATCCATTATCAAATCAAGACAATCTTTTGATTTTGGTCCTAATCCAACAACATCGCCTAAGCAAATTATCCTATCAATATTATTTTTCTTTATATCCTCTAAAATTGATTTTAATGCTGGTACATTACCATGTATATCTGTAAAAACAGCTATTTTCATATTTAATAAATCTCCTTTCTATCTCAACATTGTCAAAAAATTTTTCAAAAGCTTGTTTCGCTCCTTCAATTTTTCCTATTCTATGTGCATATACAATATTTTTTAAAGTATATATTTAACTACCTCACAATTTTTGATTCCTAATTTAATAATATTCTTATCTTCTGGAATGCCATTAAAATATGTATTAATTGCTCTACATACACCATTATGTGTAACAATTAATATATTTTCTTCTTTACGATTTTTTAAATCATTTAAAAAAATATGTACTCTTTGTATAAATTTATTTACATTTTCTGCATCTTTATATTCATGGGTATTAACTATGTTCCAAAAGCCATCGTAATCAAAATCATCATGTAGTTTTCCTTCATTTTCGCCAAAGCAAATTTCTAATAATCTTTCATCGTAAATAATAGGAATATTTCTATCTATATTGATTATATCTGCTGTTTGTTTTGCTCTCTTTAATGGTGAGCAAATTATTAAATCTATCTTTTCATTTTTTAGATTTTCTTTTGTTTTATATGCTTGTTCAATCCCTTTATTATTTAGTTCTACATCGGTTCTACCTTGGATTCTTTTTTCTACATTCCAATCAGTTTGACCATGCCTTGTTACTAGTATTTTCATTTTTATCCTCTTTTCTATTTTTAATATCATTTTTATAAATACTTATTATACTTGTAAATAATAATACTATATCTCCCATAACTATAAACCAACTCTGATAATAAGTATTATGAAATATATTCTTTTATTTATCTTTTTTCAAACTCATTTTTTCTATTTTGAAAAAAATCATAAAAATATTTTACATTTTCAAGTTCACTCCATTTTCGTACTTTGTAATCTTTTGTATCTAAATCATATATTTTAGCATTTAAAATGCCTAGCATAAATGGAGAATGTGTTGCTATTATAAATTGCACACCTAAGTATCTTGACATTTCATTTATTTCATTAGCAAGCTTTACTTGATTTTGCGGTGATAATGAAACTTCTGGTTCATCTAGTAAATATAAGTTATCCGCTTCAATGTTGTCTTCTAATATTTGCATAGTTGTTTCACCATTAGAATATTTATCTTGTGCAAATTCAAATCTTGCAAACTGTTTTTCACCTTCTTCTGTTTGTAAAAAATCTTTTGCTATTTGTCTTCCTTTTTCTCTTGCTAAATTACTTTCTATACTTTCTTGTAATACTGCATCTTGTTGTATTTTTCTTACTTCATATAATATTTCTTCGCTTTTAATATATCTACTATTTTCTGGTATCCTATATATTGTTTGACCATTTTCATATTCACCTAGTTCATATTCACATTTAGCTGCATATTCCTCAAAATAATCTAATGTTCCTACAACTTTAGGATTACTGCGTTCTTTGCCTTTTAAATTTAGTTTATGAGCAATTATATTTAATATAGTTGATTTTCCAGAACCATTATTTCCATATAATACAGTTATGCTATCAAATAAAAACACATTTAGTTCTTTATTTTTTAATACATTAAATGGGTATATATTACTATTTTTATTTTTGATATTGCTTAGTTTAAATGTTTTTAAATATATCATATATCCTCCATTTTTGCTTTTATCTCCATAAATCACCGTTTATATGTTTTGTTAAAGCCATAATAAAAGCATTTTTTGTTAAGTCAATCCTTGAAACTTCATTTTTCGTCAAAAAACTTATTCCACCTTTTCCTTTGCCTAAATCTTTTCCACTAAATATTTTGTCCATAACTTTTCCTAGTTCAGTTTTCTTTATTTCATCTATGTATTTATCTGGTATTGGAAATCCTTGACTTGTTCCTACGCTCTGAAGTCCATCTTTGCTTTCTACTACTACACAATTTATATCAATCCAATCTCCTAATAAATCAGTAATTCCTGCTTCACTTGATACAAAAAAGTCTGCTTTTATATTATTATTTTCTGCATATATCTTTAAATTCCTTACTCTATTTTTAGCTCCTTGTAGAATCTCTTCATTTATTGGTTGGTCTCCTACATCTGAATTTACAGAAACTCCTTCTATCTCAACATTGTCAAAAAATCTTTCAAAAGCTTGTTTTGCTCCTTCAATTTTTCCCGGATTTTTTGTTGCCATTAAAACTTTCATTTAACTTGTACCTCCTTTAAATATCTATATATTTCTCCCCAATTACTAACTTCTTTTAAATACTCACTTTGCTCTAATTTTTTCATTTCTTTATCTCTAAAATAAATTGTTCTAATTCCATTTTCTGATAATTTCTTGCAAACATCATATGAGTCATCTATCATAAAATCAATATTCTCTTGTTGTGCAATTTCTAATTTATCATCTTGTTTCCAATAATATTTGTCAAATGACAAGCCTTCTTCCTTAAATTTGTCCAATGCAACATTTTTCATTTCTTCAATGCCACCTCTTGCAGATATTATAATTAGTTCATTGCCATCTTTTTGTAGCATATCAATTACATCTTTTGCCCCTGGTATTAAAGGTGCTTTTTTTGATAATTTTACAAAGTATTTATTAATAAAGTTTATTCTTTCTTCTTCTGTCCAGTTATATCTATTTCTTAAATAATTCTCATTTCTATTAACAATCCCATTCTTTTTTAGCTCTATAAAATCATATAATTCTCCATAAGTTTTAAGCACTCTTTCATAGTCTAAAATTACTCCATCTATATCTATTCCTATTTTCATATTTTTTCCTTGTATAATATATTTTATATAATTTAAAATTATATTTGATAAAACTTTTATACTATCAATATTTTCTATAGTTGGAATATGTACAAATCCAACATTAGATTTTAAATTATTTCTTTTTTTAAAATCTAATGCTCTGAAAAATACATTATTGCATAAATAATTTCCAGCATCATATGAAATCAAGGCTTTATAATTATTATCTTCTAAAATTTCTTTTAAAACATCATAATGATAATTAGTTTCTAATTTAATCTCTTCTATAATAGCATTATTTTCTAAATAAATGTTTTTAGTATCTGGTTTTTCTCCAAACATTAAAATATAATCATAATTTTTTTGCATCTTTTTTTCAATTTGATTTTTACTTACTTCAAAATCATTTTGTAAATATAAAATATCTTCTTGATCAAAATCTTTTTTTATATTATCCAATAATATTTTTGCTGAATTATCATTTCCTTCAAAACCTGCAATTAGTATTTTCATTTTGTTATTCCTCTCATTAAAATAAACTAGTATTTTCTTTTACTTCTTTTTTTCTGAATAATACATTTTATTAATCCTTTTTATTCATAATCTCATAATATTTGATCAAATATTCCCAACAGCCTTTTTTATCAGTTATTCCATTATAATTATCTCTAATTTTATCTATAATTTCATCCTTATCTATCCATTTTACATCTGAAACTTCTTCTTCCTGTAATTTTAGCTTAGTCTCATCTACTTCTTTATTTGCAACATAATATTCATTAAAATAATTATTAATAATACTACCCTTCTTATTTGCAGATATTACAGAGCCTATAAAAGTTATATCATTTTTATTTAATTCAATACCTAGTTCTTCTCTACATTCTCTAATAATTGCTTGAAATCCAAATTCTCCAGCTAAAACATTTCCACCTGCTGTTACATCCCACATATTAGGCCAAGTCTTTTTATTTTTACTTCTTTTTTGCAATAATACTTGTCCTTTTGAATTTATTATAAATAAACATACCGCTTTATGCCACAAGCCTTCTTTACTACAATTTGCTCTCGTTTCTGTTTTTCCTGTATACATTCCATTTTCATCTAATACATCAACTAATTCTTCCATATTTTTATCTTCCCTTCATATTAATCTTAAAAAATCTCTATTCTTCGAATTTTTTTATTTTTTCATATATATCTTTCCAGTTACTCGTTCTATATAAGTTTGTTTTAGTGTTTATATTACTTTTACTGTTAAACAAGATAGTTTCAATTCCTAGCTCTTTAACTTTATTACAATTTGTAATAGAATCATCTATAAACAAATCTACTTTTTCATTTTTGCAAACCTTAGCTTTGTCAAAATCACAAATCAATTTATCATAGTGAATATTATTATTTTTTAGTTCTTCAATAGTAGTTTTATATTCATCGGTATATAGTGTCTTATCTCTTGCAGTAATAATTATTATTTTATGACCTAACTTTTTAATTTTATCAATATACTCTGCTACGTTAGGCTTGAAAGGTGTACTAGGAATAACTTTATCATAATATTTTTTTGCAAATTCAATTTCTCGCCTTTTCATTTCTTTTGGTAAGTTGCTATATGAAATATTATTATCCTTCAAATACTTTTTATCGATTTCAAAAAACTCTGATATATATGTCATTAAATATTCGAAAGTATCTGTCATTGTATCATCTATATCTATTCCTATTTTCAATTGTATTCTCCTTGATTATTATATATTTTTTACAAATGCTTTATCTCTATTTTCATCATATCCAATTTTTATATATAATTCATGTGCATATTTTCTATGAAATCCACTAAATAGCCATATTCTTTTTATCTCTTCTTTTTTTGCTATTTCTTCTGCTTTGTTCATTAATTTAGTTGCTATTCCTAACCTTCTATAATCCTCTTTTACTGCTAAGTCCCATATTGTTGCCTCTTTCCCTGACGGTAATGTTAAAATATTTAATGTTACTGTTCCTACTAAATTATCATTTATAAAATAACCTAATATATAAATATCTTTGTTGTTTTTAGAAGTTTTATATAAATTTTCCATTTTCTCATAGCTTATATTATTATAAAAAACATTCTTTAATATTTGTTGTAATTGTTCTATATCTTTTTCTTCTATATTGCTTATTATGTTATCTCTTTTCATTTCTTACTCCTACTTTAAACAACTATATTATTATTGTTTGTTACTTTAAATATTCTATGATTTTTTTATACAATTCATCTCTTTTTACTATATTGCCACTTTCAATAATTTCATTAAATTGTTTTTTATTACATAATTTCACTTGTTCAACTTCACTTTCTTGTATTTTAACATCTTTTAAATTTATTTGATCTCTTTTTACAATATAACAATCAAAGATTTGATTATCTATGTAATTTTCATCTACAATCTTTTTATTTTTATATGTAAGTATATATTCAAGTTCTTTTTCATTTACTTTTATTCCTACTTCTTCTAAAGTCTCTCTTATTACTGCTTCAGTAGAAGTTTGTCCACTTGATACATGTCCTGCTGCTGTTACATCCCATTTTTCAGGATTTGTTAATCTTTTCTTTGATCTTTGTTGCATTAATATATTTCCTTTTACATCTATAATTGCAATTACAACTATTTTATGAAATAATCCTTTTTTATGTATTTCCTCTCTTGTTAAAATTTCTCCCGTTCTATTTCCATTTTCATCTAACACATCTATCAATTCACTCATTATATTTTCTCCATTCTGTTTACTATTTAATTATTCATTAATTTTAAAATTTCCTTTCATTGTAGCACCTAAGTTTTTTAATTTATTTACTATTTCTTCTTTATTAATTTCTAAAACTCTTATTTCGTACTCCGTTTTCATTTTTATCACCTTTCAAATTACATAAAATCTTATATTTTTTATTATTAACAATCTAGAATTTGTATAATCTTTATTATATAATAAATTAGTATTGATAATCATATCTACACTACTACTTACTAATTTATTTTTGACTATTAACATTTCTTATTATATTAGGAGCAATTTTATAGTTTCTTTCTGAATCCATCAATCCATTTATTTCTTGCTGGACATCTGTTAATTGAGTATAACAATAGCCTGATATATATGGTATATTATTTATTGCTTTAGTAAGTTTTGTAAATCTATCTACAAATTCTTTTTTATCTTTTACTTGTTTGCCATATCCCCAACCTTCTTCTGAATAAATTGCAATACCTCCATATTCACTCATTATAACTGGTTGTCCTTCATATTTATATCCATTAGCAAACAAAAAATGTTTTCCATTATATTCTTTTAAATTATTTAATACTTTCATCTCTTTATCAGTATATTCTTCATAAAGCAATTCATGATCTTGTTTATAATCATGAATTGTAATAATATCTGATATAGTATGTTCCCAACCATCATTTGAAATTACTAATCTAGTATCATCCATTGCATTTGTTAAATAATATAAACTATTTATAAAATTTTGCTCTTTTTTACATAAACTCACTTCTGGAACTCCCCATGATTCATTAATAGGAACCCATGTAATAATTGAAGGATGATTATAATTTTGCTTGATAACTTTTATCCACTCATTTGTAAAGTTTTGTAATGAATTATCATCAAAATTATAGCAATTTGCCATCTCACTCCAAACTAACAAACCTTTTACATCACACCAATATAAAAATCTTTCATCTTCTATTTTTTGATGTTTTCTAATTCCATTATATCCAAATTCTAAAACGCTTTCTATATCTTTAATTAAACATTCCTCATTTGGCGGTGTTAAATGTGACTGTTTCCAATATCCTTGATCTAATATTAATTTTAGGTATAATTGTTCTCCATTTAAATATATTTTATTTCCTTCGATTGATATATCTCTTACTCCAAAGTAAGAATCTACTATATCTATGACTTTATCTTCACAATATAATTTGTAATTAATATCATATAAATTAGGTTGATTAGTAGACCATTTTTGCAATATATGTTCTACTCCTTCTTGAACTATATTCATTTCTACTTTTTGATAATTAGTATTTAATGGTTCTTTTGTTTTATTTAGTATTTGTCCTGCAAATGATATTTCTATTTCTATATAATAGTTTTGTTTTTCAAAGTCTGTTTCTAATAAATTTGTTTCAATTTCTAAATTTATCTTATCCATTTTAGGTGTATTTTTTATGCTTTTTAAATATTTTTTAGATACCCATTCTAGCCATACTGTTTTCCATATTCCTGTTGTTTGTATGTACCAACATTTCCAACTTTCTTTTTTATATCTTTGTTTTCCTCTAGGTTGATCTTTTGAAAGTGAATCTTCTACTTTTATGGTAATATCATTTTCACCTTGTATCACATAATTTTCTATATCAAATGAAAATCTTGAATAAGCTCCTATATTTTCTCCTATATAGTTTCCATTAATCCATACCTTTGTTTTGTAATCGCTACCTTCAAAATTTAGTATTATTTTATTTTGTAATTGTTCTTTTGATATATCTAATTTTCTATTATACCAAACTATGTAATGTACACTTTCATCTTCTATTCCACTCAATTTAGTTTCATAAGTAAATGGTACATTTATTTTTTTATTTTTTGGAAAAGCTTTAAAATATCCTTTTTTCTCTCCTTCATCATTATCGTCAAATATAAAATTCCACTCTCCATTTAAATTTTGCCATTGTTTCCTTGTAAATTGTGGTCTTGGATAATCTTTTATATAACATTTCATTTTTATCACCTTTCAAATTACACAAATCTTACAGTTTGATTATTTTCAAAAACTGTTTCAGTTCTTTAGTAAAATTATTATATTCTATTATTTTTGTTAATGCAATATCATTTGCTTGTTATTCATCTAACATCAATTTCGTTTTCCTATCTTTTAATCTTTTTAATTGTTCTTTTTCTATTTTTTTAATACTCTTTTCTGGTGTCGGTAAATCTTCTGGCATTGTTCCTCCTATATCTTCTATTGCTTTTCTTACCTTTGTTCCA